>NZ_JASUSU010000043.1:0-24993 GCF_030445905.1 Oceanotoga sp.
CTTTATTTCTCCTTGACTCGGTTTTAATGTCCCTGTTAGCATTCTCATCGTTGTTGTTTTTCCAGCTCCATTTGGTCCTAGAAATCCGTATATTTCTCCGCTTTTTACTTTTATGTTTATTTCATTTACTGCTACATATTCTCCAAATTTCTTCGTCAGTTTTTCAGCGCTTATCATCTTTTTTCACCTCATCCATTACATATATAGTTAGTTAGTTAAGTAATTAAGTATAGTTATATTATATATTATTTTATTTATAAATTCAATACACTTTTTTATTTTAATTATAATTTAACTTTATTTTATAAAAAGGCATTAAATATATATATATATTTAATGCCTTTTTATCTTATAACATTTCTAATATTTTTTTATAAAACTCATCTTGATTGTATTCACATTCGAAAAGTTCATGTTTTCCTTTTTTCATAGGTATTATTTCAATATTTTCATTTTTTATAAGATCATAAGATTTTTTGTTTATTATATAATCTTCTGTTCCATATATCAATCTTGTTTGAATTTTTATTTGATCTATTTCTTCTAAAGCTTTTTGAGCTTCTACAAAAAAATTTTTTATAAATCTTATAGTCACTTTATCATGGACTAAAGGATCATTTAAATATTTTTTTATTGCTTCTTTATTTGTAGATAAAAGTTCGGGTGATATTCCATTTTTTACAGTCATTTTTGGAAATATACTTAAAATTTTTATTAAGTTTTCTTTTTGTTTTACATCTCCAAGTGCTGGAGAAGATAAAATTAATTTTAAAGGTTTTTTTTCTGTATACTCTGTAAATCTTGTAGATATACATCCTCCTAATGAATGTCCAAATAATATGTATTCATTTGGAACATAATCTTCTATAAATTTATAAAGTTCATAGAAATCTGGTATATCTCCTCTTTTTCCTTTAGAATTTCCATGACCTGGTAAATCAAATGTATAAACATCGTAACCTTTTTCATTTACAAGACTTATAAGTTTTGCATATCTTCCCGAATGTTCTCCAAGACCATGAATAATAACAAAATTACCAATTTTATCAATTTTTGAGTTCATTTTTCTCGTATATAGTTCCATTTATATCCCCCCTAATATATAACCTTATTATATATTATATTACATTATCCATAAAATTTTTTATCATTTATAGCTTCAAAGATTTTTTTATTACTTTCATATTCTTTTAACCTTTTTATTATAAATTCTATGGAATCTTTATTTCCTATATCAGATATTAATTTTCTCAATATGAAAATATTACTCATTTCTTCTTCATTGAGTAATAGTTCTTCTTTTCTCGTACCAGATTGTTTAATATTTATAGCAGGGAAAATTCTTTCATTAGCAATATCTCTTGATAATATAAGTTCCATATTACCTGTTCCTTTAAATTCTTCAAATATTACTTCATCCATTTTAGATCCTGTATCTACAAGTGCTGTTGCAATTATTGTTAAACTTCCACCTTCTCTTATTTTTCTTGCTGCACCAAAAAATTTTTTTGGGAAAGTTAAAGCTGCTGGATCTACTCCACCGCTTAGAAGTTTTCCACTTGAAGGAACATATAAATTATACGCTCTTGCAAATCTTGTTAAGCTATCCATTAATATTACTACATCATGTCCAAATTCAACTTGTCTTTTAACAAGATTTAAAGTCATTTCTGAAACTTTAATTTGATTTTTTGGATCCATATCGAATGGTGCTGCTATTATATTAGCATTTACAGTATCTTTTATATCGGTAACTTCTTCTGGCCTTTCATCTATAAGTAAAACATATCTTTTTGTTTCGGGGTGATTTTTTGCTATTGAATTCGCTATATCTTTTAAAAGTGTAGTTTTTCCTGCCTTTGGTGGGGAAACTATTAATCCTCTTTGTCCGAAGCCTATAGGAGAGAACATATCAACTATTCTTGAACTTAAAGGTCCTTTTTCATATTCTAAAGTCATTTTTTTTGTGGGATATTCAGGTGTTAGATTTTCAAATGATACTCTATCTTTTGCTTTTTCAGGTTCTTGATAATTTATCGCTTCTATTCTCAATAAAGCAAAGAATTTTTCTCCCTCTTTTGGAGGTCTTACTTGACCCGCAACAACATCTCCTGTAAATAAGTTGAATCTTCTTATTTGAGATTGAGATACATAAACATCATCAGGTCCTTGTAATAATGAATTATCAACATTTCTTAAAAATCCATACCCATCAGGTAAAACTTCAAGTACTCCTTCATAGAAAAAATATCCTATTGATTCAGTTTGTTTTCTAAGAATAGAAAACATTAATTCATTTTTAGTCATTTTTGAATAATTATTAATCTGTAATTTTCTAGCAAAATCATATAAATCTTTTCTATTCATTTCATTTAATTTTGCCATATCAAATTCTACAGCTCTTATATTATCCTTCGTAGAATTTTTATTATTTTCATTCAAGTATCTGCACCTCCAGATGTTTATGAAAAATTTTTATTTATGTTATCAAATATTATTTTCTAATTTATTTATCATTTATATTTTACCACTTTTTCATTCAATAAAAAAAAGGGGCTCAAAGCCCCTTTAATTTCTTATTTTTCTTCAACTGGTAATAATTGAAGAATTGACATTTCAGAAGCGTCTCCTCTTCTTTGTCCTATCTTTAATACTCTTGTATATCCACCGTTTCTATCCATATACTTTGGAGCAATTTCATTTACTATTTTTGCTGTTAATTTTCTATCATTGAAATTTTTATTTATTTCTCTACTTAAAGCCATTTTTTGTTCTTTTGTTTCAGCGGAGTTCGCTTTTTTTGCCTTAGTTAAGATTTTTTCTACAGCTGATCTCGCAACCTTAGCTTTTGTTGTTGTTGTTATTATACTTCCTGATTCAAATACACTTCTTGCTAAATTTTTGATCAAAGCCTTTCTATGTGAAGCATATCTATTGAGTTTTTTTGTCTTTACTCTATGTCTCATTAGTTAGAGCTCCTCCTTTCTTCCTCATATAACTTTTCATAGTCGATTTGGAACTTATCTTCTAATTCTTTTTTTATTTCATCAAGTGATTTTCTGCCAAAATTTTTGATTTTCATCAATTCTTCTGGTGTTTTTTTGAATAGTTCTCCAACAGTATTTATTCTTTCACGTTTTAAACAATTTTTAGCTCTTTTTGTTAAATCAAGATTATCTATTGGAGTTTCTATTATTTCTGAAGAAAGACCAAACATATTTTGTTCTGAGTCATCTTTATCAGACTCATCAGCAGCTCCACCCATATCCTGGACAGGTTCAAGCGCTTCAACAATTGATGTGTCTTTCCAAAGTTTTGCTATGAATATAAAATGTTCCATTAATATTGCTGTAGCTTCTTTTAAAGCTTCTTCTGGAGTTATATTTTTCTTTGTCCAAATATCTAATATTAATTTATCATAGTCTGTTCTCTTTCCTACACGAATATTTTCAGTTAAAAAGTTAACTTTAGTTACTGGACTAAATACTCCATCTATAAATATATATTCTACATCTGTTGGATGGTCTAATTCTGAAGATGGTATAAATCCCTTTCCGACTTCTGCAAATAACTCTATTTCTATTGTCTTTTCAGAATTGAAATGAGCTATTGTAAATTCTGGATTGGCTATTTCTATACCTGCTGGTGTTTGTATATCTCCAGCTTTAATTTCTCCAGGTCCTTTTTTAGTTATAGTTAAAGGAATAGTATCTGTAATCTTAGATAGATTTTTTAAGTCATCTATTTTTATTTGAACTTTTTTTAGATTTAAAGTAACTTCGAGTAAGTCTTCTTTTATGCCTTCAGCAACATCAAACTCGTGTAATTGCCCTGGAATTCTCATTCCAGTTATAGCCAAAGAGGGTACAGATGATAATAAAACTCTTCTTAAAGCATTACCTATAGTTATCGCATATCCCTTTTCTAATGGATATAATTCATATCTTGCATAATTATAGTTCAGCTCTTCTTTTTGTTCTATTAATTCAAATTTCTCAGGTTTTATTAATATGTCCATATTTTATATTCGATTCATTTTTCTACTGAATCGAAATACACCTCCTTTCCTGACTTTTGGAGCGAGGTGATCCTCAAATAAATTGAAAGCACCGTCATAATTACTTAGAATAAAGCTCGATAATATCCTGTAGATTTACAGGTACATCCATATCTTCAAGACTTGGAAGTCTTGTAAATGTTCCTTTAAATTGATCTTTATTTACATCTAACCAAACTGGTGATTTATTAAGCTTTTCAGCTAATTCCATACCTTCTTTTACCTGTTGTATTGTTCTACTTCCTTCTTTTATTTCAACAATATCTCCAGCTCTTAATCTGTATGAAGGTATATCTACCCTTTTACCATTTATTAAAAAATGACCATGTCTAATCATTTGTCTTGCTGTTCTTCTATTTACAGCAAATCCCATTTGGAAAACAACTGTATCTAATCTTGATTCTAAAATTTGCATTAAAGCTTCATCTGTTTTTCCAGCTTTTCTATCTGCTTCTTCAAAGTATTTTCTAAATTGTTTCTCTAATACTCCATAGATTCTTTTTAATGCCTGTTTAGATCTTAACTGTATTCCGTACTGTGTCATTTTTTTGTTATTTTTTCCATGTTGTCCTGGAGCATAGTTTCTTTTTGCAATAGCTGTTTTTTCTGTATAACTTCTTTCGCCTTTTAAGTATAAATTGAAACCTTCACGTCTTGATAATTTATCAAGAGGCCCTCTATATCTTGCCATTAAACAATACCTCCTTCAAGTCTAATTAAAATCTTTTCTTCTTTGGTCTACAACCATTATGTGGTATAGGAGTTACATCTCTTATTCCTTCTACTGTAAGACCAGCTGCTTGTAAAGATCTTATAGCTGATTCTCTTCCTGATCCTGGTCCTTTTACTGTAACATCAACTCTTTTAACTCCTAATTTCATTGCTTCTTTTGCAACTTTATCTGCTGCAAGCTGTGATGCATATGGAGTTCCTTTTTTTGTTCCTTTAAATCCAGCATTTCCACCACTTGACCATAAAATTGAATTTCCGCTTAAATCTGTTAATGTTATAATTGTATTATTAAATGTTGAATTTATATGAACTACGCCTTTATCGACTGTTAGTTTTTTTCTTTTTTGCTTTGCTCCTTTTTTAGCCATTAAGTTCTAACCTCCCTTTTTATCTTTTTCTTATCTTTGTTAATCTTGATCCTTTTCTTGTCCTTGCATTTGCATGTGTTTTTTGTCCTCTTACAGGTAGTTTTCCTTTATGTCTTTTACCTCTATAAGAACCTATTTCTATTAATCTTTTTATATTTTTATTTACTTCTTGTCTCAAATCACCTTCAACTTTATAATTTTCATTTATGAAATGAGATAATTTTGATATTTCATCATCTGTTAAATCTTTTGTTTTCTTTTCTGCATCTATACCTGTTGCTTGTAATATATCCATAGCTGTTTTATCTCCAATGCCATAAATATATGTTAATGCAATAAAAAGTTTTTTGTTATTTGGTATTTCAACACCAAGAATACGTGCCATTAACTAATACCTCCTTATCCTTGTCTTTGATTATGTTTTGGATTTTTTGAACATACTACCCAAACTCTTCCTTTTCTTCTTACTACTTTACAATTTTCGCATCTCTTTCTAACAGACGCTCTTACTTTCATACTGATTCCTCCTTAGTTCTCTTCGTTCAGATCAGTTCTCTTAATTTTTTCTCTTCTTACTATTCTTCCTCTATTTAAATCGTATATTGATACTTCTACTGTTACATTATCTCCAGGTAGTAATCTTATGAAATTTTTTCTCATTCTTCCAGATATATGCGATAAAACTTCATGTCCATTTTCTAATTCAACTCTGAAGTTTGCGTTTGGAAGAGCTTCTAAAATTTTTCCCTGCATAGTAATTACATCTTTTTTCTTAGCCAATATTATCCCCCCTTCTTCTTATAGGGAATTGTATTCCAGGCTTGTCAACACTTCTGGACCATTTTCAGTTACAGCAACTGTATACTCAAAATGAGCTGCTTTACTCCCATCTCTGGTTATCGTTGTCCAACCATCATCCAATATCTTAACTTGCCAGTCACCCATAGCAACCATTGGTTCAATTGCTAATGTCATATTTTTTCTTATTTTAGGACCTTTACCTATTTTCCCATAATTTGGAACTTGAGGATCTTCATGGAGTTTTCTACCAACACCATGTCCAACAAAGTCTCTTATAACAGAAAAACCTTGTCCCTCAATATATTCTTGAACGGCATGTCCTATATCACCTATTCTATTTCCTATTATCGCTTGTTTTGCTCCTATTAACAATGATTCTTTTGTAGCTTCAACAAGCTTTCTTTCTTCTTCATTTACTTCTCCTACTATGTAAGTTCTTGCACTATCAGCAACATATCCGTCGAGTGTTATCCCACAATCTACAGATACAAGATCTCCATATTTAAAAATTTTTTCTTTTAATGGAAATCCATGAACTACTTCTTCATTAACAGATATATTTGTGGCATAAGGATATTCAGCATATCCCTTGAATGTAGGTATTCCGCCAACTTCATCTACATATTTTAAAACATAAAGTTCTATTTCTTCTGCTGAAGTACCTTCTTTTACTATTTTCGGCAAAAGTTCATCAAGAAGACGGGCAAGCCTTTGTCCAGCCCGTCTCATTTTTTCTATTTCTTTATCTGTTTTTATTATTATCATCACTAACTCCCCTTAGTATATTAAACAACTCTTTTGTAACGTCTTCGATGTCTTGAGAGCCGTCTACTGTAAAAATTTTGTTATTTTTCTTATAATATTCAATTAAAGGAGAAGTGCTTTTTAGATAAACTTGGAATCTATCTCTAACAACCGTTTCCTTGTCGTCATCTCTTTGTATTAATTTTGTTCCATCATCATCACAAATTCCTGATACCTCTGGTTTTAAAGTTATAGTGTTATAAACTCGACCACATTTAGGACATACTCTTCTACTGGTTATTCTTTCAACTATTTCTTCTTCTTCAACATCTATAAAAACAATTCCGTCAAGTTCTTTATCTATACTTTTTAATACTTCATCTAAAAATTCTGCCTGAGGTATAGTTCTTGGATAACCATCCAAAATAAATTTGTCTATTTTTTTTACTTTTTCTTCAACGAGTTCATTTACGATTTCATCTGATACAAGATTTCCCTTTTC
Source organism: Oceanotoga sp. (assembly GCF_030445905.1). Taxonomy (NCBI): domain Bacteria; kingdom Thermotogati; phylum Thermotogota; class Thermotogae; order Petrotogales; family Petrotogaceae; genus Oceanotoga; species Oceanotoga sp. The sequence continues at coordinate 7,205 of NZ_JASUSU010000043.1, forward strand.
AAGGATTTCTTTTACCTTTTTCCCAAGTTCTGTCTCATCTTTTACAGCTTCTCTCAACAGATCACCTGTAGAAATATGCGGTATATCAAATTCTTTGGATACTCTTTTTGCTTGAGTGCCTTTTCCTGCACCAGGTGGTCCGAAAAATATGAGTTTCATTTAAGTTCATCTCCTCCCACGGAGCTTTCCCTTTTTCATAAATCCTTCATACTGTCTTGCAATCATATGTTGTTCCATTTGTTGTACTATGTCTAATGCAACACCAACCGCAATAAGTGTAGAAGTTCCACCTATCCAAATTTCAACTCCTGCAGTACTTCTTATTAAATATGGCAATAATGAAATAACTACAAGAAATAGAGCTCCTATAAATGTAACTCTGTTCATTACATTTCTTATATATTTCGTGGTTGGTTTTCCTGGTCTTATTCCAGGAATAAATCCACCATAATTTTTTATATTATTTGCTACATCGTTTGGATCCATAACTACTGAACTATAGAAATATGTAAAGAAAAATACAAGTACTCCGAATAATGTTAAGTACAATGGAGAACCCATTCCAAATAACCTATCGTCTACAGTATTTTTTGTAAATCTTGAAATCATGTCTGGTAATGTCATAATAGCTGATGCAAATATTACAGGAATAACTCCCCCGCCATTAACCTTTACCGGAATGTATGTTGATGATCCACCATAGATTTTATTACCTACTACTCTTTTTGCATATTGTACATTTATTCTTCTTTCAGATGTTTGTACTGCAACTACTGTTATTACTATTGTTACAGCTATAACTAAGAGTAAAATCCATTCTATAGGTGTTAATCCAACCAATGCTTGTGCAGCATATGCTGGATATCTTGATACAATACCTGCAAAAATTAACAGTGAAATACCATTTCCAATACCTTTTTCAGTCATCATTTCTCCAAGCCATAATAAGAACATTGTTCCAGCAACTATGGAAATTGTAGCCAATACTACAAATAAAAAGCCATTCAATGCTTGTGCTCTATAGTTAACAGCGGCTAATGAAAGCATTAATCCTTGTAATAAAGCTAAAACCATGGTTAACTGTCTTGTATAAGAAGCAAATTTCTTTCTTCCTGATTCTCCTTCTTTCAGCATTTCTTTTAAACTTGGAATTACAGAAGATAATAACTGCAATATAATGGAAGCATTTATATATGGAGTAACTGTTAATACAAATATAGAGAAGTTTTTTAAAGCTCCTCCAGAAAATACATCAAAAAAGTTTACAAATCCCCCTGCTGCGCCATTTTGTGTTGTGCTTAATGCTGCTTGCCAAGCATCAACATTTATTCCAGGTATAGGTATGAATGACCCAACTCTGAAAGCTATTAAAGCCAAAAGCGTAAAAATGACGCGATCCCGGAGTTCCGGGATCTTAAATATATTCCTGAATGCATTAGCCATTATCAGATCACCTCTGCCTTACCGCCAGCCGCTTCAATTTTACTAACTGCGGACTTAGAAAAAGCGTTTGCTTTAACGACAAAGGTTTTTGTTAAGTCTCCCTCTCCGAGTACCTTAACTCCGTCATTTACTTTGTGTATTATTCCTTTTTCTAAAAGTTTTTCTACAGTTATTTCTTCATTATTTTCAAATCTTTCTTCTAATGTTTTTAAATTAACTATTGAATATATTGTTTTAAATGGTGCATTTGTGAATCCGAATTTAGGTGATCTTCTGTAAAGTGGGGTCTGTCCGCCTTCAAAGCCTATTCTTACTGAGTATCCGCTTCTTGATTTAGCACCTTTATGACCTTTACCAGCTGTTTTACCAAGACCGGTACCTTTACCTCTACCTAATCTTTTGCTTTTAAATCTTGAACCTTGTGTGGGTTTAAGATTTTCTATTTTTAGCGCCATAACTCTTACCCCCTCACTTACGCTATTTCCTCGGTAACTACGAGGTGTTGAACTTTATTTATCATTCCACGTATTTGTGGATTATCTGGTTTTACCACTTCTCTATCTTTTTTTGTGAGACCTAATGCATCTAACGTTGCTAATTGTCTCTTATTTTTTCCTGCTCTTCCTCTTACTAATTTTATTTTTATTTCTGCCATCTCTTATCCCTCCCTGTGAGCGCCTTGGAATACTTGTTTCACAGAGATATCTCTGAGTTGTGCAACTTTTTCAGGTGATTTTAATCCTTTTAGTCCATTCATTGTTGCCTGTGCAAGGTTTAAAATAGTTGTAGAACCTAATGATTTAGTAAGAATATTTTGTACTCCTGCTAATTCAACAACTGCACGAACTGGTGCTGATGCTATTATACCTGTACCTGGTCCTGCAGGCATTAATAATATTTTTGAAGAATCCTGTCTTCCTTTTATATCATATGGAATTGTACCGTTTGATACAGGTACTTCAATCATATTTTTCTTAGCATTTTCTATTGATTTCTTTATTGCTTGTGGAACTTCTCTAGCGTTACCAAGTCCTACTCCAACTTTTCCTTTTTTATTACCAACTACAGAAACAGCTCTGAAAGATATTGTTTTTCCTCCAGTTGTAACTTTGGTAACTCTTCTTATTTCTATTATTTTTTCTTCAAATTCTTGAGCCACTTCAGTTGCCTTAAAGTTCTTCTTAGCCATTACTTTATTGCACCTCCCTAAAACTTGAGCCCAGATTCACGGGCTGCATCTGCAAGGGCTTTTACTCTTCCGTGATATTTATAACCGGCTCTGTCGAACGCTACATTTTTTATTCCTTTTTCTGTTGCTCTTTGAGCAATCAATTTACCTACTTCTTTTGCAGCTTCAACATTCCAAGTCTTTTCAAGTTTTCCTTTTAATGCCTTGTCCATTGTTGAAGCAGCTGCTAAGGTTTCACCTTTTGTATCATCTATGATTTGAACATATAAATGTTTTTCACTTCTGTTTACGACCATTCTTGGTTTTTCAGTTGTTCCACTTAATTTTCTTCTAATTCTTAAGTGTCTTTTTCTTCTAAGAGCCTTTTTATCAGCTTTCTTTATCATTAATGATCAGCCCTCCTTATACATTAAACTTTTTTACCTTCTTTTTTGATTATTACTTCATCAATATACTTTACACCTTTTCCGGAATAAGCATTTGGTTTTCTCATTTTTCTTATAATTGCAGCAACTTCTCCAACCATATATTTATCTGAACCTTTTATTATGATTTTATTAGGTGCTGGTACATCTATTTCTATTCCTTCTGGTGCATCGTATTCTATTGGATGTGAATAACCAAGGTTTAAAACTAATTGTTTTCCCTGCTTTGCTGCTCTATATCCAATTCCAACTATTTCTAATTCTTTTGAAAATCCTTCTGTTACTCCCGTTATCATATTTCTTATTAATGCTGTATATGTTCCTCTTAATGCTGTTAGTCTTTTTTTATCTGAAGCTCTTTTTAATGTTTCTTCTTTTAGACCAACCATTAATTCATTTTCGTTTATATCTATAGTAACTTCCGATCTAAATTCTAAATTTAATTCGCCTTTTTTACCTTTAACAGTAACTTTGTTTGCTTCTACGTTTATTTCAACGCCTTGTGGTATCACTGTAGGTTTATCTGCGATTCTTGACATTAGCAATGCACCTCCTTACCAAACATAACATACTACTTCTCCACCAACATTTAGTTCTCTTGCTTCTTTGTCGGTGAGAACACCCTTGGAAGTGGAAATTATGGCAATACCCATTCCACCTTTAACCTTAGGAATTTCTTCTGATTTAACGTATACTCTTCTTCCAGCTTTAGACACTCTTATTATACCATCTATTACTTTTTCTTTATTTCTTCTATCACCTTTATATTTTAAGCTTACTTTTAGAACACCCTGTTTTCCATCTTCTATGAACTTATAATCGTTTATGTACCCTTCTTTTTTTAATATATCAAGAATAGATTTTTTTAAGTTTGAAGCAGGAATTTCTACACTTTCTTTTAATACAGAGTTAGCGTTTCTTATTCTTGTAAGCAAATCTGCTACGGGATCACTCCACATTAACGTTTCCCTCCTTACCAGCTAGCCTTTTTTACTCCAGGAAGTTTTCCTTCTGAAGCCATTTTTCTGAAACATATTCTACATAATTCAAATTCTCTTATAACACTTCTTGGTCTACCGCATACCTTACATCTTGAATATTCTCTTGTTTTATATTTTTGTTCTTTTTTCCATTTTTCCACCATTGCTTTTTTAGCCATTTAATTTATCCCTCCAATCAATCTCTTTTGAATGGGAAACCTAGGTTTGCTAAAAGTTCTTTTGATTCCTCATCTGTATGTGCTGATGTAACTATAGTTATATCCATACCTTGAACTCTATTCACATTGTCAGGTCTCATTTCAGGAAAAATTAATTGTTCATTCAATCCAAATGTATAATTTCCTCTTCCATCAAAAGAATTGTTAGATAGTCCTCTAAAATCTCTTAATTTTGGTAATACTATATTTATTAATTTATAGAGAAAATTATACATATTTTTTCCTCTTAAAGTAACCTTGGCACCTATAGGCATTCCTTCTCTTAATTTGAAGTTCGCAACACTTTTCTTAGCTTTTATTATAATTGCTTTCTGTCCAGCAATTTCTGTTAATTCTTGAGCATGTTTATCTACAACACCTTTATTTCTTGAACCTTCGCCTATTCCCATATTTACGACGATTTTTTCTATTTTTGGCACTTGATTAATATTCTTATAATTAAATTCTTTTTGAAGAGCAGGTACAACTTTTTCAGCGTATCTCTCTTTAAGTGGAATGTAATCAGCCATTTTTATTATTCCTCCTCATTACACTTAATCAATGATTTCGTTACATTTTTTACAGTAACGAACCTTTTTTCCGTCTTCTAGTACTTTATAACCAACTCTAGTTGGATTTCCGCAGCTAGAACATACCAACATTACTTTTGAGGAATGTAATGGAGATGGTTGCTCGATTATTCCGCCTTCTTTCATTTGTTGAGTTGGTCTTTGATGCTTCTTTACAATATTTATATTATCAATAACTACTTTATGTGACTTAGGAATAGCTCTTAAAACTTTTCCCTTTTTCCCTTTATCTTTTCCTGAAATTACAATTACTGTATCATCTTTTTTTATTTTCATTCTATTCACCACCTTACCAAACTTCTTTTGCCAGTGATGCTATCTTTGTAAACCCTTTATCTCTTATTTCCCTAGCAACAGGTCCAAAAACTCTTGTTCCCAATGGCAAATTATTTTTATCTATCAAGACAGCTGCATTATCATCAAATCTTATGTAAGAACCATCTTTTCTTCCAACTTCTTTACTTGTTCTAACTATTACAGCTTTAACAATCTGACCCTTTTTTATATCTGTATGAGGAACAGCTTCTTGAACCGCACAAACAACTATTTCTCCTAATGTTCCAGTTGATTTATGAAAACCACCTAACACTCTTATTACCTTTAACGATTTAGCTCCTGAGTTATCAGCCGATCTTAACTTTGATTCTACTTGAACCATTAGTTTTCACCCCCAAGAATTTCCTCCACAGTTTCGGGTGTTTCTTCCTCAGACGCAAAAATATCTTTTTTTACCACTCTGATCAAGTTGAATTTTACAGTTTTTGATATTGGTCTGCATTCTTCTATTTCAACTATATCTCCAATTGATGCTTCATTAGCTTCATCATGAGCATGGTATTTTTTTGATCTCTTTATTGTTTTTTTGTAAACTGGATGTTTTACAAGGTCGTCTACTTTAACAACTATGGTTTTATCCATTTTATCACTAACGACTTTTCCAATTATTTTTCTTTTTGGCATTCCTTCTTACCTCCTTATGCCCAGTTCCCTTTCTCTAAGTATGGTCTTTATTCTAGCTATATCTTTTTTTACCTGTTTTATAGTAGCTGTATTTTTTAACTGACCCATTTCTAACTGAAATCTGAGCTCAAATAATTTCTTTTTTGTTTCTTCAAATTTTAGAGTTAATTCCTGATCTGTAAGGTTTTTAAATTCTGATGCCTTCATTATTTTTCACCCCCTATTTGATATCTAGGAACTATCTTGGTTCTCACTGGGAGCTTTGTAGCAGCATAGTGTAAGGCTTTTTTAGCTAGGGCTTCATCAACACCACCTATTTCAAAAAGTACCTTCCCTGGTTTTACCACTGCTACCCAACCTTCTACGTCACCTTTACCTTTACCCTGTCTTGTACCAATACCTTTTGAAGTTATTGATTTATCAGGGAAAACCTTTATCCAGATCTTACCACTTCTTTTTAATGTTCTAACCATAGCAAGTCTACATGCTTCAATTTGTTGAGCTGTTATCCATGAACCTTCGAGGGCTTTTAAACCCCAATCTCCAAAGTGAACAGTTGCTCCACCTTTGGTCATACCTTTTAATCTACCGCCTCTTTGAACTTTTCTATATTTAACTCTTTTAGGCATTAACATTGTTTATTTACCTCCTTTGGCTCAAAGCTGTACGTCACCTTTGTAAATCCATACTTTGATTCCGATAGTTCCGTACTTTGTTTCTGATTTTACTGATGCATAATCTATATCGGATCTCAATGTTTGTAAAGGTAATCTACCTTCCATGTACCATTCTGTTCTTGCAATGTCAGCTCCGCCAAGTCTTCCTGATACCATTACCTTTATTCCTTTTGCGCCTCTTCTCATTGCATTTCCAATTGTTCTTTTTAAAGCAACTTTATGTGAAACTCTTCTTTGTAATTGTCCTGAAATATCTTCTCCAACTAATTGTGCATTTGTATAAGGAGATTTTACTTCATGAACATAAACTTTAACTGCTCTATTATTTATCATATTTTTTAATATATCTCTTAAAGCTTTTATTTCTGAACCTTTTTTTCCTATTATCATACCAACTCTTGAAGCATGTATATCTACTTTCACTAAAGAATCGCTTGGTCTTTCTATTATAACATCAGCAACTCCAGCTCTTTCATATACTTTAGCAATATGATCTCTAATTAATTTATCTTCATGAAGGTATTCTTCGTAATTTTTTTCATTAAACCATACAGACTTCCAAGGTTTTGAAACTCCAACTCTAAAACCATATGGATGTACTTTTGAACCCACGAAATTCACCTCTCTTTTTATTCAGCTGTTCTATCCTTTACAGCAACTGTTATATGACACATTCTTTTTTGCAATATGTCAGCTCTTCCTCTTGCTCTTGCCCATAGTCTTTTCATTCTTGGACCTTCATTAATCATTACTTCTGATACATATAAATTTTCTGCTTTTAAACCAAAATTATTTTCAGCATTAGCTACAGCTGACATCAATACTTTATATGTCAATCTTGCAGCTTTTTTAGGGCTGAACATAAGTATTTGCAATGCTTCTGATACACTTTTTCCTCTAATACCATTTGCCACTGATCTTCCTTTACTTGGTGACATTCTTAAGTATTTAGCGGTAGCTCTTGCTTCAACTCTTGGTTTAGAAGCTTCTTCTTCTTTTCTTAATTTATGATAAACGGATCTTTTTAATCTTTTACCGTCTTTAACTCTTGAATAATTAGAAGCCATCTAAAACACCCTCCTTATTTCATCTTTCCTTTTGCAGCTTTCTTATCAACATGTCCACCAAATCTTCTTGTTGCAGCGAACTCTCCTAATCTATGTCCTATCATCTGTTCTGATATATATACTGGTATATGTTTCATACCATTATGAACAGCTATTGTATGTCCTACCATTTCTGGTATTATCATTGATGCTCTTGACCATGTTTTTATTACTTTTTTTTCGCCTTTTTCATTCATTATTCTTATCTTTTTTATAAGGCTTTCATGTACATATGGTCCTTTTTTTAATGATCTACTCACTTCGCTTGCACCCCCTTATTACTTTCCTTTTCTTCTTCTTACAATGAATTTATCACTTTTTCTTGCGCCTCTTCTTGTTTTATAACCTTTTGCTGGTGTACCCCATGGTGATTGTGGTAAATGACCTTTACTTGCTCCTTCTCCACCACCCATTGGATGATCTACAGGGTTCATAACCATACCTCTTACTTTTGGTCTCCAACCTTTCCATCTCTTTCTACCAGCTTTACCATCTACTTCATTAGAATGTTCTTCATTTCCAACCATTCCTATAGTAGCTATACATGTAATTCTAACTCTTCTCAATTCTCCAGAAGGCATCTTTAATAAAGCATATTTTCCCTCTTTAGCCATCAACTGAGCATAAGTTCCAGCTGATTTTGCTATTTTTCCGCCTCTTCCTGGTTCAAATTCGATATTATGAACTAATGTACCTAATGGTATATTTTCTAATGGCATAGCATTTCCTGCTTTTATTTCTGCATTTGCACCATTCATTATTTGATCTCCAACTTTTATTCCTTTTGGAGCTAATATATATCTTTTTTCACCATCAGCATATACTAATAAAGCTATTCTTGCTGTTCTATTTGGATCATATTCTATCGAAACTACCTTTGCAGGTATATCAAATTTATTTCTTTTAAAATCTATGATTCTATACTTTCTTTTATGTCCACCACCACGATGTCTCATGGTTATTCTTCCATAACTGTTTCTACCTGTGCCTCTTTTTAAAGGTGCTATTAAAGATTTTTCTGGTTTATTTGTTGTTACTTCAGAGAAATCAGTTATTACCATAAATCTTCTTGATGGTGTAGTTGGTTTAAATTTTTTAAGACCCATTCTTCTCACCTCTCATTACAAATTGCCCTGAAGTTCTTTTATAACATAACCTTCAGATAGCTTAACTATTGCTTTTTTCCAACCGCTTCTGTAACCTTCACTTTTACCAAGTCTCTTTGGTTTAGCTTTAACATTCATAACAGTTACTTTTTCAACTTTGACATTGAATAATATTTCAATAGCTTCTTTTATTTCAGGTTTTGTTGAATCAGGTGCAACTTTAAATGTATACTTACCTTCTTGCATCATTGTATATGTTTTTTCTGTGAGGACTGGTTTGATTATTATGTCATATGCTTTTGTTTTTTCCATCATCAAAGCACCTCCTCAATTTTAGCTATCATATCTTTTGTCATTACAACTTTTTCATTGTTTATTAAATCGAAAATGTTCAAACCATCTATATTTACTTTTCCTTGATTTGGATTATCTGCAATTATAACTTTAACTTTAGGTATGTTTCTTCCAGCTAATTTAACATTTTCGTTATTTTCATTTTTGAATGGTAAAACAAATAATACTTTATTTGTTTCTAAGTTTAAATTCTTCAATACAACTTTCATTTCTTTTGTTCTTGGAGCTTCAAATTTTATATCATCTAATATGATTAAATTTCCTTCTGAAACTCTCACACTTAAAGCTGATCTCAAAGCTAATCTTTTCATTTTTTTGTTTAAAGATTTTTTGAAATCTCTTGGTCTTGGTCCAAAAATAACTCCACCTTTTCTGAACAATGGTGATCTAATAGAACCTGTTCTTGCTCTACCTGTATGTTTTTGTGCCCAAGGCTTTCTTCCTCCACCTCTAACTTCAGCTCTTGTTTTTGTAGATGCGTTTCCTGATCTTTTATTTGTGAGCTGCATATCGAGGTATCTATACATAACATCGTGATTTGGTTCTATAGCGAAAATACTATCTTTTAATTCTAATTCGCCAACTTTTTGGCCTTTGATATCAAGTATTTCTACCTGTGCCATACAAATCTAACCTCCTTATAACGTTTTCGGGCGTTTATTATTTCTTAACTTTTATTGTATTCCTTACAATAACGAATCCGCCCTTCGATCCTGGGACTCCACCTTTGACTGCTATTAGATTATTTTCTGGGTCTATGTGCACAACTTCTGAATTCAATACTGTATTCTTCTTATTTCCATACTGTCCTGCCATTTTTTTGCCTTTAAACACTTTAGCTGGATAAGATGCATTACCAGTTGAACCTAATGCTCTATGAAATTTTGAACCGTGAGATACTTCTCCACCAGAGAAATTCCATCTTTTCATATGTCCAGAGTAACCTTTACCTTTTGATGTTCCTATTAAATCAATTTTTTGACCTTCTTCAAATATAGAAACATTTAATTCTTGTCCGATTTCATATTCATCTACATTTTCCATTCTGAATTCTTTTAAGAATCTCATATCTTTTACTCCGGCCTTTTTGAAATGACCATTCAATGGTTTCGTGTTTTTTCTCTCAGGAATTTCTTCAAAACCTATCTGTATTGCATTATAACCATCTACTTCAACTGTTTTTTTCTGAACTACATAGCAAGGTCCAGCTTTTATAACAGTTACCGGGATGGCCTTTCCATCTTTGTAAACTCTTGTCATACCTACTTTTTTTCCTAATAAACCTTTCATTATTTACACCTCCAGAGCCCGATATATTAAATTTTAAGCTTTTATATCTACTGCAACTCCTGCTGGTATGTTAACCTTTAATAAATTGGTTACTGTTTCAGGTGATGCATCATAGATATAAATAACTCTTTTATGTACTTTCTTTTCAAATTGTTCCATTGAATAAGAATATTTATGTGGTGATCTGATCACTGAATAAACACTTCTTTCAACGGGTAAAGGTATAGGTCCAGATACTTTTGCATCAGCTTCTTTTACAGCTTCTATAATCTTCTTAGCTGATTCATCCAATAATCTGTGATCATAAGCCTTTAACCTTATTTTTATGAATTTTTTACCCATGTGAGCTATTTCGCCTCCTTCATTTCGAATAATAAGGGGAGCTTAGTGCCCCCCTGTAATTTTTTCCTTAAATATTTTATCTTTTTTTTATTTCAAAATTGTTTTATTACTCTATTATTTCTGTAACAGCACCAGCACCAACTGTTCTTCCGCCTTCTCTTATAGCAAATCTCATACCTGCTTCAAGAGCTACTGGGAAGATTAATTCTATTGTCATTGTGATGTTGTCACCAGGCATTACCATTTCTGCTCCGCCATCAAATTCTTCTAATGTTCCTGTAACATCAGCGGTTCTGATATAGAACTGTGGTCTGTATCCTTTTGTGAATGGTGTATGTCTTCCGCCTTCTTCTTTCTTCAATACATAAACCTGTGCTTTAAATTTTTTGTGTGGAGTAACTGAACCTGGTTTTGCCAATACTTGTCCTCTTTTAACATCGTCTTTTCCTATACCTCTTAAAAGACATCCAACATTATCTCCAGCTGTACCTTCGTCTAATTCTTTTCTGAACATTTCAACACCTGTACATACTGTTTTATGAGTTTCTGCTGAATTTCCAACTATTTCAATTTCATCTGATGGATGAATTGTTCCTCTTTCAACTCTACCAGTAACAACTGTTCCTCTACCAGTAATTGTGAATATATCTTCAACAGGCATCAAGAATGGTTGATCTGCAGCTCTTTCTGGTTCTGGGAAATAATTATCAACTTCATCCATTAATTCATAGATATGTTGCATCCATTCACCATCAGCTGAATCTTCTTCTAATGCTTTAAGTGCTGATCCTCTAACTACTGGAAGATCGTCTCCTGGGAATTCATAAGATGATAATAAATCTCTTACTTCCATTTCAACTAAGTCTATTAATTCTTCATCATCAACCATATCAACTTTGTTTATGAAAACTACAAGCGCAGGAACATTAACCTGTCTTGCAAGAAGAACGTGTTCTCTTGTCTGTGGCATAACACCATCTGTTGCTGCAACAACAAGTATTCCTCCGTCCATCTGTGCCGCACCAGTTATCATATTTTTAATATAGTCAGCATGGCCTGGACAGTCTATATGAGCATAATGTCTCTTTGCTGTCTGATATTCAACGTGAGTAACACTTATAGTGATACCTCTTGCTCTTTCTTCTGGAGCCTTATCGATCATGTCAAACGGAGTGAAATCAGCTCCACCTTTGAGTGACATTGCCTTTGTTATAGCTGCTGTTAATGTGGTTTTACCATGGTCAATATGTCCAATTGTTCCTATATTCATATGGACTTTGTCTCTAACAAACTTTTCTTTTGCCATTACGGGTTCCCCTCCTCGTTTTTTAAATGATTTTTATAATCATTTGCAATTATACATTATTTTTTTTTATTGTTCAAGCGTTTTATTACTCTTTATTTATTAATTTTTCAGCAACGCTGTTTGGAACTTCTGCATAGTGATCAAATTGTATAGAATTGGTAGCTCTACCTTGTGATAATGATCTCATAGCTGTTGCATAACCAAATAATTCTGATAATGGTACGAATGCATGAATTACTCTTGTATTTGAGTTACCAACATTATCAAATCCATCTATTCTACCTCTTCTTGAATTTAAGTCAGCTATTATATCTCCCATATATTCTTCTGGAGTTGTAACATCAACTTTCATGACAGGTTCAAGTAATACAGGTTTTGCTTTTTTAGTTGCTTCTTTTAAAGCCATAGATCCTGCTATTTTGAATGCCATTTCTGAAGAGTCAACTTCATGATAAGATCCATCAAATAATGTAGCTTTAACATTAACCATTGGATATCCAGCAAGAACTCCATTATTTAAAGCTTCTTTTATTCCATTTTCTACAGCCGGTATGTATTCTTTTGGTATAACTCCACCAACAACTTTGTTTTCAAATATAAATGTTTTTTCTGAATTTAAAGGTAATGGTTCTACTATTATCTTTACATGACCATATTGACCTTTACCACCTGACTGTCTTACATATTTTGTTTCTACTTCTTTTCTTTCTTTTATCGTTTCTCTATAAGCAACCTGTGGGCTACCTACTTTTACATCTACATTATATTCTCTTTTTATTCTATCTACGATTACTTCTAAATGAAGTTCTCCCATTCCTGCAAGTATAGTTTCTCCCGTTTCATGATCAACGTATGCTTTCAAGCTTGGATCTTCTTCTATTAAACCTGATAAAGCTTTTGATAATTTTTGTTCATCATTTTTTGTCTCTGGCTCAATAGAAAGGAAAATAACAGGTTCTGGAAATTCAACTTTTTCAAGAATTAATCCGGAATTTTCAGATGCTAATGTATCTCCAGTTGTTGTATCTTTTAACCCTACTATTGCAACGATATCTCCTGCTCTTACAGAATCTACTTCTTCTCTTTTATCTGAATGCATGAATACCAATCTTGATACTCTTTCTTTTTTACTTTTTGTTGTATTCATTACATATGATCCTTTATCGAGTTTTCCAGAATATACTCTTGCAAATGTAAGTTTTCCAACAAATGGATCTACCATTATTTTAAATGCTAATGCAAGGAAATCTTCATTTTTTGTAGGATATACTTCTTTTATAAATTCTCCCGTATCCTCATCAAAAGCTTTTATTGGAGGCATATCTTCTGGAGAAGGTAAATAATCTACTATTGCATCCAATACAGGTTGTACACCTTTATTCTTGAATGCACTTCCACAAAATACCGGAACTAATTGATTTGAAATTGTTCCTTTTCTTATAGCAGATTTTAATTTATCTAATGGTACTTCTTCTCCACCTATATAAAGTTCCATCAACTCTTCATCAAATTCAGCTGCTGCTGCAATTAAATCTTCTCTTTTTTCTTCGCATACAGAAACTAAATCTTCTGGTATATCTATTTTTTCAAAATTTTTTCCTTCTTCGTCTAACCATTTATATGCTGTCATTGTAACTAAATCTATTATTCCTTCGAAATCTGCTTCAGCTCCAATAGGTACTTCCATAGCTACTGGATTTGCACCAAGTTTATCTATCATTGTCTGAACAGCATTAAAAAAGTTTGCTCCAATTTTATCCATTTTATTCATGAAAGCAACTCTTGGTACTTGATATTTATCCGCTTGTCTCCAAACTGTTTCTGATTGCGGTTCTACACCAACCTGTGCATCAAATACAGCAACAGCTCCATCAAGAACTCTCAATGATCTTTCAACTTCTACTGTAAAATCAACGTGACCTGGTGTATCAATTATATTTATTCTATTATCTTTCCAAAAAGCAGTTGTAGCTGCTGATGTGATTGTTATTCCTCTTTCTTTTTCTTGTTCCATCCAATCCATTTCAGCAGTTCCATCATCTGTAGAACCTAATTTATGCTTTGTCCCAGTATAGAATAAAATTCTTTCTGTGGTTGTAGTTTTACCAGCATCTATATGTGCAATTATCCCTATATTTCTTGTTTTATCAAGGGGGTAAACTCTCTCTTTCAAAACAACTCCCTCCTATTATTACCAGCGATAGTGAGCAAACGCCTTGTTTGCTTCTGCCATTTTATGAGTATCGTCTCTTTTCTTAACTGCAATTCCTGTTTCATTGAAAGCATCCAAAAGTTCTTGTGATAATCTATCTACCATAGGTTTTCCTTGTTTGCTTCTTGCAGCTGTAACTATCCATCTTAACGCTAATGATATTGCTTTTCTTTCTGGTACTTCGAATGGAACCTGATAAGTAGCCCCACCTATTCTTCTTGATCTTACTTCTACTACAGGTCTAACATTTCCTAAAGCTTTATGGAATGCATCAACTGGTTTCTCTCCAGTTTTTTCTGCTAATCTTTCTAATGATTCATAAACTATTTTTTGAGCTTTTGATTTTTTTCCATCTACCATTATTCTATTTACAAGTTTTGAAACTAAAATATCATTATAAACTGGATCTGGAGCTATTGCTCTTTTCTCCGCTCTTCTTCTTCTCATCTATTCAACCCTCCTTATTATTTCTTAGGTCTCTTTGTTCCATATTTTGATCTGGACTGATTTCTTCCTTCTACTCCAGAAGCATCGAGTGTTCCTCTTATTATTCTATATCTAACACCAGGTAAATCTTTTGCTCTTCCACCTCTTAATAGAACGTTTGAATGTTCTTGTAGATTATGACCCTCACCTGGGATATAAGCTGTTACTTCTATTCCGTTTGATAGTCTAACCCTTGCAATCTTTCTTAAAGCTGAGTTAGGTTTTTTTGGTGTCATTGTTGATACCCTAACACATACTCCTCTTTTTTGTGGGTTTCCCTTTAAAGCAGGAGATTTTGTTTTACTTTTTGATGTTTTTCTTCCAAAACGAATCAATTGATTAATCGTTGGCATATTTATTATTGCCCTCCTTCCTTATCTTTTTTATAAAATACCACGTTATATTTTACATTATATAATTTTACTTTTCAATTAAGTTGAGTTAACATTATATTTTAATTAGCCTAAATACGCCTGAAGCGTTTTCCACGTTTCAGGTGTTTATTTTTATAAATATCCAACTCTCATTTTATTAACTTTATCTTCTGAAATCTTTTTTATGAAATCATTTTCACTTTTTATAAATACAAAAGAATTTCTTAAATATGGGTTAGTTGAACCCGTTGTTTGTTTTAATATATATAATTCATCTTTTGCCCTCGTTATCGCAACATAAAACAATCTTTCTTCTTCATCTAAATTTTTTTCTTTTATTGCCATACCATTTGGAAAATCTCCTGGATTTGCCGAAATTATTATTACTACTTTCCATTCAAGTCCTTTTGAGCCATGAACTGTTGTTAAAGTTATTTCATCTTTTTTATCATTTTTATCTGAAGGTCTAACTTCTATATTTTCACTTAAAGTCATATCTTCAAGAAATTTTCCAGTATTTTCATATTTACTTGAAATTTCAGAAAACCTTTCTATATCCATATTTCTGGATCTTGAATTTTTATAATTTAAATTTGAATATTCTTTATAAAAATTTTCATATATTTCGTTTATTAAATTTTGAGGTTTATCATCTCTTTTTTTATATATTTTTGTAAGTAATTCGTATATATCTTTTGTTTTTTTATTTGAAAGTTTATCAAATATATCTAAAATATTTATTCCTTCTGAAAGATTAGAAATTATACTTTCATAATTTCTAACTGCCGTTTTTGTACCTATTCCAGGAAAAAGTTTCATCACTCTTATCCAAGAAATCTTATCATAAGGATTATAAAGTATTTTTAAAAAAGATAAAATATCTTTAATATGTCTTGTTTCTATAAAGCGTTTCCCTGATAATAATTTATATGGGATTAACTTCGAATCTAATTTTTGTTGTAATGACATAGATAGAGCATGTGATCTATAAAGTATAGCTATATCATTATATTCTATTCCCTCTTCTATTTTTTCATCTATTATCTTTATAACGGCTTCTGATTGTTCAAGATCATCAAAAGTTTCTATTATGGTAGGTTTTAAATAAGGTTTCCTTTTAGCATTTAAATGTTTTTTTACAGATGATGTTGGAATCATATCATTTATAAGATTTACTATTTCAGGCGTAGATCTATAATTTGTCTGAATTTTAAAAAGTTTTACATTTTTTTCATCCATAAAATCTTTTATATTTTCAAATCTTGCACCTCTAAAAGAATATATACTTTGCGAATCATCTCCAACAGCTATTAAATTTTTATGATAATCAGAAAGCGCTTCTACTATTTCAAGTTGTATTTTATTAGTATCTTGAAATTCATCTACAAGGACATATCTATATCTTTTAGATATATATTTTAAAAGTTCTTTATCAGATTTTAAAAGCATAGCTGTATTTATCAATAGATCATCATAGTCCATAGCATTTATTTCTTTTTTTAATTCTTGATATTTTATCCATATTTGTTCAATATCATTTTCATATTCTATTAAAAAAGAAGATATCTCTAATATAGATTCTCTTAAAGATTTTAATGTGTTAGAAGAATAACTTATTATTTTCAATATTACATTTTCTTTAGGTATTTTTTTTGCATAATCGCCTAATTTTTCACAGTATTCATTTCTTGCAATTTTCATTAGATCTTTTGAATCTTCACTATCAAGTATTGTAAAATTATTGTTAAAACCAATTTTGGATGCATATACTCTTAAGATATAATTACAAAAATGATGAAAAGTTCCCGCCATCATACCATTTAATTCCATATTAGTAACATTTTTTACTCTTTCTATCATTTGTTTTGCAGCAGCTCTTGTAAAAGTTAAAAGAAGTATATTTTCTGGTTTTATATCATTATAAATTAAATAAGCTATTTTATAAGTTATAACTCTTGTTTTTCCTGACCCAGGACCTGCAATAATCAATGATTTTCCATTTGATTTGATAACTGATTCATATTGTTCTTCATCTAATTCTTCTTTGAAAAATGCAGGAATTTTTGGCTGAATTTCAAAAACTCCTTCGTTTTCTAACATAAAAATCCCCCATTAAAATATTTTTTTGCCAAGCATCGCACTTAATTCTTTTAATTGAGCACTTCTACTTGGATGTCTTAATTTTCTAAGTGCTTTTACCTCTATTTGTCTAATTCTTTCTCTCGTTACATTGAAAAATTTCCCGACTTCTTCTAAAGTCTTTACTTTTCCATCTAATAATCCGTATCTCATCTTTAAAACTGTAGCTTCTTTTGGTTGTAATGTATCAAGTATCTTTTCTATTTCTTCTCTTAATATCATTTTAACTGCTGCTTCTTCTGGTTGATCAGCATTATTATCAGCCAAGAAGTCTCCTAATGAAGTATCATCATCATCAGAACCCCCTATTGGAGAATCAGCTGATATAGTTTCTCTTGCCGCTAAAAGAATTTCATCTATTTTTTCAACTGGTTTATCCATTAACTTTGCAAGTTCTTCATTAGTAGGATATTCTCCATTCTCTTGTAAATATTCTCTTATAACTTTATTCAATCTATTTATAGTTTCAACCATATGCACAGGTATTCTTATGGTTCTTGCCTGATCTGCTATTGCTCTTGTTATTGCTTGTCTTATCCACCAAGTTGCATATGTAGAAAATTTAAATCCTTTTTTCCAATCAAATTTATTT
>NZ_JASUSU010000044.1:0-24351 GCF_030445905.1 Oceanotoga sp.
AAATTTTTTTGGACCTACAGGAGTAGATGAAGAATACAGAGGAAAAGGAATAGGAAAGGTATTATATTTACAAGCACTATATGAGTTAAAACATATGGGCTATGCTTATTGTATAATAGGCGGTGCTGGACCAATAGATTTTTATAAGAAACATTCTGATGCTTATGTCATAGAAAATTCTTCACCTGGAATATATGAAGGATTATTAAAATAAAACAAATGCTTGGCCACTATTATTTAAAAGCCAAGCATTTATTTTATTTTAATCTATCTTTTTTTAAAACTCTTACTAAATAATCTGGCATTTCCTCTAAATCAAGTATTTTATCTGCTGCTTCTATTCTTATAGCTTCTCTTGGCATTCCAAAAACAACACATGATTTTTCGGATTGAGCTATAGTATATGCACCAGAGTTTCTCATTTCTAATAATCCCTCAGCTCCATCTTTTCCCATACCTGTCAATATTATACCTATAGCGTTTTTCCCTGCATATTTTGCAACTGAATAAAACATGACTTCAACAGACGGTCTTTGATGATATACTGGAGGTCCATCTTTTATTTGAACATAATATCTTGCACCATCTCTTTTTAAAATCATATGATAATTGCCAGGTGCAATTAAGACCTTTCCTGTTCTCAATAATTCTCCATCTTGGGCTTCAACTACTTCCAATTTTGATCTTTCATTTAAACTATTTGCAAAAGATTTTGTAAATGTTTGAGGCATATGCTGTGTAATTATTATTGGTGGCATATTTGAAGGTAATTGTCCTATCAAAAATCTTAAAGCTTGTGTTCCTCCTGTAGAAGCTCCTATTGCTATTATTTTATCTGTAGTTCTTATCATACTTTCTCTGATAACTTTGGAATTTTGTTTACTTTTATCATTTATTTTTTTACTAATACTAAATTTATATTTATGAGCAGCTTTTATTTTGTCTATTAATTGATTAAGCATTATATCAGTTGAATAAGAACCCCCTGGTTTTGAAATAACATCTACGGCACCAAGTTCTAAAGCTCTCATTGCATTTTCGCTTCTTTTTTCTGCCACGGAAGAATATATTATAACAGGCATAGGATAACTACTCATCAATTTTTCAAGGAAAGTTAGTCCATCCATTTTTGGCATCTCAATATCCAATATCAGAACATCTGGTTTTAGTTTTAATATTTTATCTCTTCCAGAATAAGGTTCTGGGGCTGTTCCAACTACTTCTATATCTCTTTCTTTTGACAAATTTTGTGATAATACTTTTCTAACCATTGCTGAATCATCTATAATAAGAACTTTTATCAATTAAATCACTTCCATTCTGATATATTATCAACAATATATTCCCCTGTATAATTATTAAATATAACTTTTTTACCTCTGTTTCCTCCAGTATAATTTTTTAATATCTCTATATTTAAATATTTTAATATTTTAAATGCTATTTTTACGTTTTCATTACTAATATAAGGACTTAATTCTTGATTATTACTTCCTCCTGATACATTTGCTATTATATTATTTTTATCAGAATCGTGTTTTATCATTATTTTATATAATTGTATTATTGCTTTTTCTCCTATTTTACTATCTGGTATTTTAGTATGTTTAAATTCATGGGGATACATATAATGATTCATTCCACCCCACTTATTTTTAAAATCCCACATAGCAATTGAAACACAAGAACCAAGAACGGTAGATATTTTATATGGTTCTTCAGAAAAAAATATCACCCCAGGTTTAACAAAAAAAGTATTTATCACTTCCAATTAAATCACCTACATTGCCGAATAAATAGTTGGTTTCATATATTTAAATTCTTTTTTCTTATCAGATAAACTTTCAGAATGACCGATTATCATAAGTCCATTTTTTACTAATGCCTTGTGAAATTTATTTGATAGATTTGCTCTCGTATCATAATCAAAATAAATCATTACATTTCTACAAAAGATAATATCAAATTTATGTTTAAAAGGAAATTTATTCATCAAATTAAAATATCTAAATGTAACCATATTATATATTTCATCGTTTAATCTAAAACTTTTATTATCTTTTGTAAAATATTTATTCAAATAATATACTGGAACATCAAGAGTAATCGTTGAAGGATAGGTTCTTTGCATGGCTTTTTGAAGAACATTAGTAGATATATCAGTTGCCAATATTTTTATAATTATATTGGGATTTAAGATTTCTTTTAAAACCATTCCTACAGTATAAGCCTCTTCTCCTGTAGAACATCCCGCACTCCAAACTCTTATTTCTTTACTTAAATTAATTCTTTTGTTTAAATTTAAAAATGTACTCATATAACTCTTTAAAAAATTAAAATGATTTATTTCTCTAAAAAAATTAGTTTTATTAGTGGTCATTTCATTCAAAAATTCTATCAATAATTTCTTATCTACAAATATTCTGTTATAAAAACTTTCGAAAGAGGTTATTGCATATCTATTCATTAGTTTTTTTATTCTCGCTTCTAATAAAACTTTTTTATTTTCATTATAATCTATTCCAAGATTTTCATAAATATAATCTCTGAATTTACTAAAAATCAAATTGTTCATATTTTATACAATCTCCTTTTATTTAAATAGGCCTCTTATAGAGGCCTATGATCTAAAAATCTCCAGTATCATCATCGAGAGGAATTATTTTTTCAGGATTAACTATTTCTGTTTTATTCTTTTTATCTTCAGAGATGTTTTTCTTCTTATTTATATTATTATTTTTTGGCTTACTTATATTTTTATAATTTGATTTATTTTTAATTTCATTTCCTTTATACTCAGAACTTCCATATACAAGTTTAACAAGATCTATAACTACTTCTTCCATACTAACTGCTTGAGAACTCAGTTCTTCAGAAGATGATGCTGATTCTTCAGCATTTGAAGCTATTTGTTGTGTTACTTGATCCATTTGACTTATAGCTTTATTTATTTGCATTATTCCTTGAGATTGTTCTTGACTGGCTGCTGCTATTTCATCCATTAATTCCTTAACTTTTTTAGATTGATCTGTTATTGATTCGAGAGATTCTTTAACTTTTTCAGAAGTCATTACACCTTCTTCAGATAATTTAATATTCTTTTCTATCATTTCTGATGTATCTCTTGCAGCTTTTGCAGATCTTTGAGCAAGGTTCCTTACTTCTTCTGCTACAACAGCAAATCCTTGTCCTGCTTCTCCAGCACGTGCGGCTTCAACTGCTGCATTCAGTGCAAGTATATTAGTTTGAAAAGCTATTTCATCTATTACTTTTATTATTTTACTTATTTCATCACTTGAATCTTTAAGTTTTACCATAGCATTCATCATGTTTTTCATTTGACTAAAACCATCTAATGATGATTCATTAGCTTTTTCAGAAAGTATTGCTGCTTGTTTAGTATTTTCATTATTTTGTGCAACCATAGATGATGATTCTTCTAAAGTTGACGAAGTTTCTTCTAATGATGCCGCTTGTTCTGCACTACCTTCAGCAAGTTGTTGACTCGCAGCTGAAAGCTCTTCAGAGGCTGAAGCAAGTTCTTGAGAGCTATGGTTTAAAAGTTCAACAATTCTTTTTACAGGTTTCGTAATACTTAAAATTATCGTTACAGCAAGAATTATACCTATTATTATAGATATTATTAAGCCTATTAATGTCGTACCAGTTGATGTATTTAATGTTTCAACCGTATTATTAGCAATATCTTTTGCCGATCTTATACCTGCATTATTAACATCTGTTATTTCTTTTAACAATGAATCTATTATTTTTTCTCTATTTGTTTTTATTTTGCTAAGATTTTCGTATAAATTTGCAAGTTCTAAAGTTTGAACCTCATAAGCTTTTAATGAAGTATCTATCTTATTTAGTTGAGTTATATTTTCTTGTCTATTAGTTTCTTTTTTTATTTCTTCTATTATTTTATACATATCTGAAAATCTATTTGTAACCTTTCTCAATTCTTGAGCATCTTTTGTCAATTGAGCCTTTATAGAAGCTATTCTCATTTCATTGGATGCATCTATTATATTATTTATCCAAGTAACTTTTAAAAGTCTACTCTTCAAAACTTCTGGAGATTCCAAATTTTTAATATCTTCTTCTGTCGCCTTATTTTGAGACTCTAAATATAACATCGCATTATTTAAAAATTCATCAGATGCCTTCAATGAAGTATCTCTTATTCTATCTATACCTTCAAAAGTATTATTTGTTTCTTGCATAAGAATTTCATATTCTGATATAAGTTCATCTACAGATTTTAAATTTTCTCTTAAAATCTTTAAACTTTCATATTTTTCACTTAAAGTATTAAGCTCTTCAATATAAATCTTTAAATCTTTTAATTCATTTTTTGCCCTATTAAAATATGTATAATCACCACTTAATGCAAATCCCCTCATTTCATAAGCCAATCTTTGAGAATAATAAGCAGAATTTGAACCACTTGAAACTTCTTCCATATATTCATCATTTAAAGTAATTGCCAAGTCTGTAACTTTATTCATATTAAATATTGTAAATATTCCTATCACACTTGAAATTATTAAAATAATTACAAACCCTAAAGTAATTTTAGTTGATAATTTAAGATTTTTAAACATCATTCTTCCCTCCCGAGATCTTTTATAAGATTTTTCTCGTCCACACTAAGAACTTTGTTTATGTCTATAAGCATTATTACTTTTTCTTTATATTTAGCCATTCCAATTAAAAATTCATCCTGTATCTTCAAACCATATTCAGGAGGAGATTCTATATATTCTTCAGTAAGGGTTATTACTTCTGAAACATCATCAACTATTAAACCCATAAGTT
This sequence comes from Oceanotoga sp., assembly GCF_030445905.1. Lineage (NCBI taxonomy): Bacteria > Thermotogati > Thermotogota > Thermotogae > Petrotogales > Petrotogaceae > Oceanotoga > Oceanotoga sp. The sequence continues at coordinate 4,822 of NZ_JASUSU010000044.1, forward strand.
TTTGATTATCACCATTAAAAATTTCAACTACTATAATACATGTTCTTTCAGTATAAGTTTTTTCTTTCATCTCAAACTTTATTCGAAGATCTACCACAGGTATGACTTTTCCTCTTAAGTTTATTATTCCTTTGACATAATTAGGTGTTCTTGGAACCCTTGTTATATTCATCATGCCTATTATTGTTTTAACTGAACAAACAGATATTCCAAAGATTTCTTCATCGAGTTTAAAAGTTAGTTTTTTTAAATCAATATCAGACAACTTTATTCACCACCTTCAAGTTTAAATAAACTTTCAACATCTATAATTAAAGAAACATTTCCATCCCCCAAAATAGATGCACCAGAAAAGTAATCAAGACTACCAATTTCCTTTCCAAGTGGTTTTACTACTATTTCTTGACGCCCTTCAATATTTTTAACCGGTAAAGCTTTCATATTATTATCGAGTTCTAATATAACGATTAAATCGTTATCATAAGATTTATTTGAATTAAAAATAATATTGGTAGGAATTATAGGAATAATTTTATTTCTATATTTTATGAAGTTTTTATTTCCTTTATAACTAATCCAATTTGCTGAGGTAGGCTGAAGAATTTTTTTAATATAAATCGTAGGTATAATATATTTCTCATTTAAAATTTCTATTATCGTTCCATTCATAGCTGCAAGATTTATAGGTATCTTTAAAATGAATGTACATCCCTTATCTCTTTCATTTTGAATATTTATTTTTCCACCTATTCTTGAAAGTTCTGTTTTTACCACATCCATACCAACACCTCGACCAGAAATATTATTAGCCTTTTCAAGTGTTGAAAACCCTGGTAAGTATATAAATTCAAGAATTTCATCTTCTGAATATTCTTTCTCTTCGTCAATGAGTTTTTTATCCATAGCTTTTTTATATATTAACTCTGAATTAAGTCCTTTTCCATCATCTGAAACTTCTATATAAACATTTCCTCTATTAGAATATGCTTTTAATGAAACTATTCCTTTTGAATTTTTACCTTTTTTTATTCTTTCTTCCGAATCTTCTATACCATGAGAAATAGAATTTTTTATCATATGTATTAAAGGATCTAAAATTTTCTCTGCTACAGCTTTATCTATTTCCGTACCTTCACCAGAAATTTTAAAATCGACCTCTTTTTTTAAAGTATTTATTGTATCTCTTGCAATCCTTGTGATTTTTTGGAAAGTAGATTTTAGTGGAACCATTTGCATTGACATGGTGATATTTTGTATATCTTTTGTAAGTTTAAGCATTCTGTTTACATTTATTTGTGTATTCTGGCCTATATCATTCAATATCATAAAATCTTGATTAACCTGAGACTCTATTATCATTAGCTCTCCAACTAAATTCAATAAATTTTCTATTTTTGGTGCGGGTACTCTGATATAATCATCTACAAGAATATTTGTTTTTAATTCTTTTTTTTGACTTCTGAGTGCATTTAAAACGGTTTTTGTATCTGCCTTTTTTTCTTTTATTAATATTTCACCTATTTTTTTATTGGCTATTTCGGGATTACTTTTTTGTTCTTCTAATATTTTTTCAATCTCTTCTTTAGATACTGCTCCCATCTCTTCAAGAATTTCACCTATTTTTTTATCAGAAATTTTTACTTCTTTTGGTATGAAATCACTTTGAGTGAAATTTCTCAATAATTCTATATGATCCTTACCTTTTTTAATAAAGTCTTTATCATAAATATTCCTAACATTTTCAATTATATTTTTTATTATGTCAGTTGATATTAAAAACAAATCTATGAGTTCTTTTTGTATAAATATATCTTTTTTTCTAGCTTTATCCAAAAGAGTCTCTGTTTCATGAGCTATGCTCACAAGAAAAGCAATATCTACAAAACCAGCAAGACCTTTTATAGTATGAAAAGATCTAAAAATACTGTTTATTATTTCTTCATTTTCTTTGTCATTTTCTAAATCCAAAAGACCTCTTTCTATGTTTTCAAGATGATCTCTCGCTTCAACAACAAAATCTTCCCACATTTCTTCATCAAATTCTTCTTCTTTTATTATTTCATTCTTATCATCTAATAATGATTCAATAATTTTTTTTTCTTCCTCCATCAGAATCCCCCCTAAGGGTTAAATTATCATCAAAAGTCTGAGTTTTTTTAAAAGAATTTCATTTTTAAATGGTTTTTGTATAAAATGTTTTATCCCTATATCTTTTGCCGTATTCATAAGTTCGTCATCTCCCATAGCCGAAAGCATAAGAACTTTTGCACTTATATTAGATGAATATATTCTTCTAGCTGTTTCTATACCATCCATAACGGGCATAGTAACATCTAAAGTTATTAAATCTGGATTGAGTTCATTTATTTTTTGTAATCCTTCAAGTCCATTTCTTGCATGTCCAACAACTTCAAATTCTGTATCTTTAAGAGCTTTCAAAATTGATTTATATATAAAAGGAGAATCATCTATAACCAAAACTTTTGGCATTAAACTTCACCTCACAAAGAATTTTTAAATGTATTTTTCCATCTTATTATTTTTTTTATATTTGATTCCAATATTTCATTAAGAGATTCAAAATCAAAAGGTTTTGTAAGATAATCATCTGCACCAAATTCAAGAGCATTTAATACTTTGTCCATCGTTGAATTTGCTGTTATTATTATTACCTGTACTAATTTATTTAATTCTTTAATCTTTTGTAATAATTCAAAAGGATCCATGCCCGGCATAACTATATCAAGAAATACAAAATGATAAATACTGTTTTCTATCATTTGATCTGCTATATCAGCGTTTTCTGCTGTATCAACTATGAGATTATCAAATTTATTTTCGAAATATTCTTTTAAAAGATTTCTTATATCTTTTTCATCATCAACTATCAATATCCTTATATTCATATACTCCCCTCCGCTTGAAATTTTGGAATCACTAAAGTAAAAGTAGTTCCACTATTCCTTTTTGAAATAACTGAAAGCTTTATATTATGGCTTGAACAAACAGTACTTACAAAAAACAACCCATATCCAAGACCAGATTTTGTTTTTGTTGTGTAAAATGGTTTAAATATATTTTTTAAAATTTTTTCATCCATTCCTTCACCATTATCAGAAACCTTTACTATTAGTTTATCTCTAAATTCAAAAGTAGTAATTTTAACCCAACCTTTATTTTTTCTTGTTCTATTTATAGCATCTATAGCATTTGAAATTAAATTTACAAAAACTAAAACTAATTTATTAAAATCGCCTTGAATATCATAATCCTCATAATTTAAATCTATTATTATACTTACATTACTTGGTTTTTTAGGATTAATGAAATCTATGGCTGTGTTTATAAGTTTTTTTAATCCAAAAGTAGTTATAGTTGCATTTTGTTTTAAAGCCCCTCTAAATATTTCTGTTATTTCTTTTATCCTCATAAGAGAACTTTTTATATTAATTATTCTCTCTACATAATCAACTTTTTTTGAAATTAAAATATCACTCTGAAGCATAGCAACTGCTAATGGATTATTTATCTCATGGAGCATTCCTATCATCATCTGCCCAGCCATAGAAAATTTTTCAGAATCGAGTAAATTAACATCATACATTTTAGATTTTTCAAACTCCGAATAAAAAGTTACATAAAGTTTTACAAAATTCAAATAAGTTAAAAGCATTAGTTTTACTTCCATAGAAGTAGAACTATTGGATACATAATTAAAGTTTATATCATCATCCACCATATTTATTGTAAAATTAGACTCTATTTCTTTTTTATTATTTTCACCATAAACTATTAATTTATCTCCTTTTTGAACTTTTAAATATTTAAGAATATTAAGACTATATATTCTCTCAGCTGTACTAATTATAAAATCCCATGGTTTTTGTTTTTCAAGAAGCATAAATTCAAGAGAATTAAAAAGATATTGTCTCGTTTCAATTTCATCTTTGATTGATTTTATATCATTGTTTAATAAATCTTTTCTTATTAATTCGGGAATATTTTGATGAATTTCCAACATAAAATAATCCTCTTCATCAAAAGGTTTTATATTCATATAAAAATAATCTTTTACATCTGGAAAAATTTTATTGTTTTTTCTGCTTTTCAAAAAAATCGGATATGATTTTTTCAATACATCTTTTATTATTAAATTATAGTTATCAGATATTATAGTAAATATATTTTCAACCTCGCCAAAAAATCTGTCAAAAGAATCATTTGAAAAAATTACATTCCCCTTTGAATCTACAATACAAACACTAATCATTAAATTATTTAAAATACTATAATTCACCGTAGAACTCCTCCATCTTAGTTTTTAGGGAGAAAAAAGAATTACTATCACAGGATAATAATAAATATGATCTAAAAATTTTTTCATCTAAAATTTCAAAATCTATATAAAATATAATAAAATTAATTTTTTTAAGTTTTTTAAGATTTATATTTTTATCTAAATTATAAATTGGGGATAATTCATAATTTATATCAATATTTAAATAATCTTTTATGTATGAAACTATATTTCCAATAATTATATTTCCAATAATCGAAAATGAATCTATTAAATTCAAATATGAAAAAAATGATAAGTCGTAATTAAGCATATTTATATAAGATAATAAGTTTATAAGTTTCTCTTCCTGAAAAATAAAATCTATATTATACAAATTTTCTTTCCATTTTATAATTTGACCGATTTTTATATTATTTTCAACAAAAAATTCTAAGTCTTTATCTAACATATTAATTTTAAGATTTATATTATTTTTTGTATATCCTCTTATTAAATCATTGGAATTATTTATTGAATTACATAAAAGTTTGGATAATGTTATTAAAAAGTCCTTATTATCCATATAAAAACCTCCGATTAATTATCATTTATTACGTATACCAAAAAAATCAACAAACATTTTTTGTTTATCATGTTTAAAAGAAAATTCTTCTTCAATTTCAAAAATTTTAAATAAAAATTCTTTATAATCTTTATTCAAAGAATAATAAACTTTCTTGGGGCCATCATCAAATCTATTTAAAATACCATAGTTTACTAATTCCCCAAGTGAAGATTTAGTACTTCCAGCACCAGAATTTAATATTTCCTTTATTTCTGTAAATCTTAATCTTTCATATTCTTTAAATAATTTTAATATTTTTATTTTTAGTTCTGTACCAAATATTTCTTCTAACACCGATTGTCACCTCTATTCTATAATATTTGCATAAAACAAAAAATTATGATAAAATTTAATTAATTCTGAAAAAAGAACATTATATTCTAATATAGGAGTAAAAAAATTATATAACTTTTATTAAAATATGTCAAGTCTAAAAAAGAAGGTGATAGAATGAATATTTTAGTAGTTGAAGATGATCCTATTGCTATAGAAATAATAAATGAAATTCTAAAAAAATTCTCTAATGTTACAATTGCAAAAGATGGCGAAGAAGGGTTATTAGAATACAAAAAATCTTTATTAAACAAAGAATTTGATAAAGTTTTTTTAGATCTCATGCTTCCAGAATTAAATGGTATAGATCTATTAAAAGAAATCAATAAAATCAAAAAAAATTGTAAGGTATATGTAATGTCAGCTATTGATGATGAAACAATAAAAAAAGAAGTTTTAGAAATTGGATGTAATGGTTATATTTTGAAACCCATTATCACAGAAAAAATAAAAAAAATAATGGAAGAGGGATAATATGGAAAACATTGAGAAAAGCTTTTTAATACATTTTATAAATGGTCTTGCAAATACTTATAATGAATATATGGAAAAATTTCCTGAATTACTTGGATTAAAAAATAATGATGATCATGATTATGATTCATCTGAAAAAGTTACTGTAAATGTAGGTTTTGCTGGGAAATTTTCTGGTAATATGACTATATCTTTTGATAAAAAAGTAGTTTTCAAAATGTATGAAATAATTAATGAAGAAAATATATCTAATGTAGATGATGAAGTATTATTCATGATTTCAGAATTTGGTAATATGATCGCTGGAAATGCAATAACTATAATTAATAATAAAAATAAAGGATATGATTTAAGACTTTCTCCACCTGGAGTAATGTATGGTGAAACTATGAAAATATTTAATTTCAATCAAAGTAATTATAGATCTATATTCAAAACTGACAATGGATCGATAGTACTAAATATATCCATTAAGGAGGAATTTTAATGGACTATATAAAAAATTTATATAAATCTTTGGAAAAAAATACTGATTTAATAGGGTTAAATATATCAAACCCTGTTTTTTCTAAATCAAGTTATCATACAATAGAAAGTGATAATTTTATAATAGTTGGAATAGCTGGAAAAACTAATGGTATAATAACTTTAGAACTCGATGAAAAAACTTTAGATTATTTTTCAGAATCTATGATTCCAGATGAGAGTATGAGATCCGATTATATGACAATGTCTGCTATAAGTGAATTTTTAAATATGGTTTCAGGAAATTTCTTAATTCTTTCAAATTTGAATGATTCAGAACTTACGCCTCCAATTTCAGCAACGGGAAAAAATATAAAAGCTATACTGAATAATTTTGAAACTAAAAGAATATACTTTTCTACTGAAGGTTCCGAGGCTGTATTGAGTTTGAGTTTAAGATAGGTGATTTAATGAAAAAAAACTTAGTAGAAAAAATAAACTTCATATTAAATGAATTAAAAAAATTTAATTATATAACCGATAAATCTTCTTTATTAAAAAAATCTTTTAAAATATTATCTGAAGAATTTGAAAAATCTGATTATGGTTTAGTTTTTGAAATCATTGAAGGGAAATATAAAATTCTTGATAATATAGGTCCTCAAAGTAAAAAAATTGAAGTAATTAAAAATATGGCTGAAAATAATAATAAAACAGTTTATATAAATATAATAGTAAATAATAAAAATATTGGTGGTATAGCCTTTTGTATATCAGAAGAATCTAAAAAAGTCTTTAATGATTATGATATTGAACTTTTAAATTTATTTAAAACATCCTTAGAAATTCTTTTAGAGAAATCCAAAAATGAAAAAATAAAACATTATGAATATATGGATGAAAAACTCAAACATATATTGTACAGTATTTCTAATGATTTTAATATAACTGTTGAAAATACTGGAAAAATCTTAGAAGTATCAAAATCTTGTAAACTACATCTTGGATATGATAGGAAAGAAATGATTGGGCAGAATCTCTTAGATTTTGTTTCAGAAAAAGATTTTGAAATAAGCAAAAAAATTTTTTTTAGTATAGATAAAAATAGAATAAGTAGAAACTTTAGTTTTAGAAATAGATTAATTTCAAAAGATAATTATGAAATTTGGTTGGCGTGGAACTGGTTCAATGATTTAGATCAAAATAAAATTTATATGGTGGCAATAAATATAAATAAAGAAATGGAAATATATGAGAATATTGCCAAAACAAAAAAGCTTTCAGAAGAAACACTAAAAGCAAAAATGGGTTTTCTTTCTGTGGTAAGTCATGAAATAAAAACTCCTTTAACTGGTATTATAGGAGCTTTAGATATAGTTAAAGAAACAGAACTCGATGAAAAACAAAAAAAATTTATTGATATAGCTTATAATTCATCAGAATATCTATTAGAACAAGTATCTAATATTTTATTAACTTCCAAAATCGAAGGTGAATATACAAAATTAAATTTAGAATTTCATGAACTCAATAAAATAATAGAAGAAAGTTTTGAAAAATTCGATTCAAAAACATATGAAAAAAATATTTCTTTAAAATTAGATTTAAAAAATACAGAAAATATTAAAATAAGAATAGATAAACCTAAACTCATAATAATACTGAACAATATAATAGATAATGCAATAAAATTTACTCCTGAAGGATCTATAAAAATCTTGACTTCTAAAAATGAAGATTCATATACAATAGAAATTATAGATACTGGTATTGGTATTCCTGATAAATACAAATCACTTATTTTTGATAAATTCTATCAAGTGGATCAAACTGATACAAGAATAAATAAAGGAACTGGATTAGGTTTATCTATAGTAAATAACTATATAAAAATATTAAACGGAAAGATAAAAGTATTTGATAATAGTCCCAAAGGAACTATATTCAAAATATATTTAAATAAATTCATTTAAATAATTTTTTCTTCTTTAAATAAACAGCCATTATATTAATGCCATCTATCAAATTATGAACAATAATAGTGTATAAAATACTTTCAGAAATTTGAAACCCATACCCAAGAATTAAAGAAGCTATCAATCTTGAAGGCATCATACTGAGAAAAGCTTTAATTGATTCTTGTTTAAAAAAAACATTAAATAAATGAAAAAACATAAAAATAAAAGATGCTAAAATAGTAGAATATTCTAAAATAAAAAAATTTCCTTTAATGTACAATGAAATATAACTTTGTAAAAAGCCTCTAAATATAGTTTCTTCAACTATTCCAACTATAAAAAATAAATAAATAAACATCCATTTATCCTCAAAATTAAAATACCTAATATGATAAAAATCTTCTTTTTTTAAAAAAATTGCAGATGAAGAGGATATAACAATTAAAGGTATTCCTAAATAAACAATAAATTTAATTCCATAATCAATATTACCTGCAACAAAACCCGCTTCTTGAAATGATAGTGGACTTAAAAATATTATAAAAAATAATATTATCATCTCCAATGGAAAAATGACGGTTTTAACTTTAAAAACCGTCATTTTAAATTTATTCAATAAATAATTTGAAATTTTATGTATGAAAAAAAAATACATAATAAAGACACTTAAAGAAATTATATCCCTCATCTAAACTTAACTTCTCCATCCAAGCTATCTATTACAGCTAAAGACTTTAAATTTATACCTAATTCTCTAAGCTTTTTACCACCAGGTTGAAATCCTTTTTCTATAACTATTCCAACCCCAGATAAATTTGAATTTGATTGTTTTACAATATCTATTAACCCTAAAGCTGCTTTTCCCATAGCGAGAAAATCATCTATAATTAATACATTTTCATCTTCTTTTAAATATTTTTTAGAAACTCTTATAATATATTCTTTTGATTTTGTATAAGAAAATACTTTAGATTCGAAAGTTTCTTTATCTAAATTTCTTGATTCAGTTTTTTTTGCAAAGACTAAAGGAACTCCAAATTCTTTTGCAACAAAAGAACCTATGGCTATACCAGATGCCTCTATTGTCAAAATTTTATCGATTTTTTGTTTTTTAAATAATTTAAAAAATTCTTTTCCTATTTCACTCAAAAGTTCCACATCAATTTGATGATTTAAAAAAGAATCTACCTTCAAAATATTTCCTTCACCTACAAATCCATCTTTAATTATTCTTTCTTTTAATAACTGCATTTAATTCCTCCATACTATTGTTTATCTTTATTTGTATTCTTATCTTTATACATATCAAAATCTGATTTTTTTAATAATTCTTTTATTGTTTGACCATCTTCTGGATAATAAGCTATACCAACACTTGTAGATATATCAAAGAATTTATCTTTTAGCTTTATAGGATTCTTAAACATATTTTTTATTTTTTCTCTCATAATATCTTTATTACTTTCATCAAAATTTTTTAATATAACAATAAACTCATCTCCACCAAGTCTTGCAACAAAATCTTCCTCTTTAAAACCATGCATCAATCTCTGTCCAACAAGTTTTAATATTTTATCACCAATTTCATGTCCATAATTATCATTTATATCTTTAAAATTATTTAGATCAAGAAATAAAATTGCCATATTTTCTCTATTTCTTTTGATTTCCTTTTTATAATATTCAAATTTTTTTTCAAACATTTTTCTATTAGGAAGTTCTGTTAAATGATCAGTATATGCCAAAGATTCGAGTCTTTCCATAAGTCTATATATCATATAAGAAAAAAACATGAATAATACAGATATTACAAGTATATCTAATACATATCTCTTTTTTAAATCATTTATTTTAAAATTAAGCTTCATTTCATCATAGACCAACTCTATAATATAAGAATTCCACCAATCAAACTCTGTTTCATTATAATTAAATATTGGTATAAACTTATGTTCACGTAGAACTTTTTTATCTTCTTCAATACTATGTATGACTTCTTTTTTAGTTTTTACAACCTCAAATATACTTGATAAAATATCAATATTTATATTAGTATTATAATTTTCAATATCTTTATTTGTAGTTTGTAAAATCCCTGCATCTGTTCCATCTTCATTTATTCTATATATATTTATATTTTTAACAACATTATAATCATCTTTAAGTTTCTCAATAGTTGAAAAAATATCCATATCTTTAAATTCCGGATACTTTTCAAAAATATTTATGCTCAATTCAATCAAATATTTTTTATCATAAGTACCCAAATAACTGTATTTTCTCAATATTTTATCTTTTATGGATAAATCAAGTCTATCAGTTACAAAAATTCCAGACTCCATTCTTTCTCTAAGAAGGTTCGAAAAAGCTTTATATTTAGAAAAATTAAGACCTATATCTTTTTCAACTGAGGAATTAATAATTTCAAGATTTTCATCGATGATATAAAAATCAAAGTCTCCAATATAATCTTTTATTTCTTCATTATTCCAATCCAAAATATTAGGATTATCTCTATATAAATCCACCAAATAATTAGAATTTTTTTTCATCGATTCATTTAATGTTTTTTCTGTAACTTTTGCTGATATATTAGCATATTTTATAATATCCTTTAAATTTGTTTCAACTATTCTTTTTTGAGTATTAAATTCAGAAATAACAATATCTTTAGTATTTAAATAATTATTAAAAGAAGATATTAAAAAAAGAATAAAAATTAAAATTACCAAAGTATATCTCCATTTCATTTTAAAACCTCCGGCATAAAAAGTTATTATTTTAATTTTATAATATTTTTAATGACTTTATGTTACAAAATTAACTCTTTTGAACTTAAATGTTATATATTTAAAAAATAAGGCGTATTGTACAAAACAATCCGCCTGTTTAAAAACTTATATTAACATTAAATAATTTTAATGATTTAGGACCTATAAAATTATTAAGTTGATTAACTTCTTTAGAAAAATTAAAAGTACTTTCGTTTTCTTTCACATTTCCAGATATCGATCCTCCAGAAAATGCTAATATTGAAGAACCATCAAAATACCTTGCAAGTCTTATTTCTCCACCAAAATCACCAGTGATATAATCTACTTGAAAATCTGAAAATTCCATTATTTCAATATAATTAGACTTTCTAAGATCTATATTATTATATTTTCCACCTTTAACTTCAAAATTATATGCAAATCCAGTTGGTTCTATTCCTAAATAATAAGAATATCTACTATCTCCCCATATATTTATCAATTTTCCCTCATTTATAATGTTTTTATCTTCAAAGAGAACTCCATCTTCATCAAAATTATTTAAAAAAGTCGAATTTTTCATATCAGAAATTAAATTTAAATTAATCAAATCACCTTTTTCACTTGTTTTTTGTACAAAATCATTTATTTTATAATTAGAATAATCTTTATATATATAATCTGCTGAACATTTTTGAATATAATATTCAAAAAATTCCTTTACATCATTTTCATTTATAATCACTGGAACATTATTTATAGATACTATATTTTTACAATGAGATCTTGATTTAGCATTTAAAATTTTATCTTTAATTCTATTACTTATAAATCCCTCTTTATAATCAGAAAATTCTATGAAATCATTTATTTCTACTTCTTCATCACCTTTATATGTAATAACATAATCTATTTGTATTATTGAGTTTAAAGAACTCAATTCAACCCCTTTAGAATTAATAACTCTTTCTTCTACATTTTTTATAAATATTTCAGATGAATTAATAAAGAAATTTATATCTTCATAATCAATATAAATTTCATCATAAATTTTTTTTAAAATATCATTAAAATCAACTATTTTTCCATTATTAAAATTCCCTTTATTATTTTCAATCAAAGGAAAATAATCATTTTCAACATACTTCAAATTATTTATCTCATTGTTCAAAAGTTCCTCTATTTCTTTTTCATTCATTGTAGGCTCTATATTAAAAGAAACAAAAGATAATTTTTTACCTTCCAAATACTTATATATAGTCAAAGTATATTCTTCAAAAACAACTCTTCTGTTCATATCCATATTTTTCTCTAAGAAAAAAAATTCTCTCGAATCTTCTTTATAAACATTTAACTTCCAATTTTCCACATTCTTTTTAGCTAAAATATTTTTTAGTTTTTCTATCATCCTAATCTCACCTTCGTTTTTATATAAGGTCCACCAGACGAAACTTTAACTCTTTCTTTATAACCTTTACCACAATATCCAGTTCCAAACATATCAAAATCTTTTGAAATCATAGTTATATTTTTTAAAAGTTCCGGGACATATCCACTTATAATAACTGGAGAATAAAAATTATCAGTTAATTCACCATCTTTTATTTCTTGTGCCGAAAGTAACATACATTGTATTCCCCAATTTTTTGGATCTTCCATTCCACTAATTTCATCTAATAATAAATAACCTTTTTTTATACTTTTGATCATATTTTCAAGTGTATCTTTGCCAGACGAAAAAAATGTATTAGTCATCCTTGAATAAGCTTTTCTTTTATAACTTTCTCTTTTTCCATTTCCGGTTGATAAAGTATTAAGTTTCAAAGCAGTTAATTGATCAGAAATCCCATTTTTCAAAACTCCATTATCTATTATTTTTGTATCATTTCCCAAAACACCTTCATCATCAAACAAATAAGAAGACACTTGCTTTACAGATTTAACACCATCATACATATTCACAATATTTGAAGCCACATATTTATTAATATATTCCGAAGCTTTTGCTCTCTTTTTTACAAACATATCCATTTCAACACCATGACCAAAAGCTTCATGAGCTATCAAACCTGATATCTCAGGAGAACATATGACTTCATAAATTCCAGGTTCTATTTTTTTAGAATTTAGAATACTTTCTGTATGATTTAAACAATAATCTAAATCATTTTCCATTTCAGAAACAATTTCTAAACCTTTTTGACCAGAATATCCATAATAAGCTACTTTTATATCTTCACCTTTTTTCATAACAGGTATTTGATAACCTTGGCTCCAAATATAAGATTGTTTTAAAAATTTCTTATCAGATAAAAAAAGCTTAGAGTTTCTTACCCATTCAACATTTATAGTCATATCTATTAAATTTTTAGATTTATTAAAAGACTTTTCATAAATAGACTTAAATCTTTTTAAAATTTCTTCCTCTTTTTTTAAAAAACTTGAAGAAACTTCATCAAAAAAGTCTTTTTTCAAATACTCTTCATTAATAAGTGGATAATTATTAACTTGAAATCCTTTTGAAAACTCTCGTGCATATACCAATTCTCTATCTATAATACCTATTATTTCATAAACATGTTTATCTAAATTATTGATTGAAACTTCTGTATAAAAACTCCCATTATATACACGAAAAACAAATCCTCTTTCATTCCAATTTGAATCACTTATATCAAAACCCGTTTTACTGAAAGTAAAATTCTTACCTCTAATATCATTTCCAAGAACAGATGCATATTTATATTTTTTATTTAAAATATCCAATATTTCTTTTAATTTTTCAATCTGATCATCCAAATAATTTGAAAATAAAACTCTCAAAAAATCACTTCCTTTATATCTTTTTTATTTTATTATAACAAATATCTCTTATTATTCAAAATAACAAAACATTTTAGAAATATTATTTTAACTTTTTGTTATTATAAAAAACTAATTATATTGTATAATAGTGTTATAGTAATGTATTACAAAACAGGGAGGAGATTTAATTGAAACAAAAAATTTTAATCACACTATTTACACTATTGATAACAGTCATATCTTTTACAAATAGTTTAGAAAATGAAAAATGGATTGAAGATTTAAATTATTTAAAAACAGAGCTTCCAAAACTACATAAAAATCTTTTTTATAAAATAAGTGAAAAAGAATTTAATTCTTACATAGATGAATTATCTTCAAATATAAATAAAATGAATAATAAAGATGTTTTACTTTCTTTAGACATTCTATTCACAAAAATAGGTGATGCTCATACAGGAATATCTTATTCTTATTCAAATGAATTTGATTCCTTTTACCCTTTTGATATAATGGAGTTCGAAGAAGGATTTATTGTTGTTGACTCTTCAAAAGAGTATGAAGATATAATAGGTTCTAAACTCATAGCTATAAATGGATTTTCAATTGATTATATAAAAAATCAACTTTCAAAAATAATCCCACATGAAAATGAAGCCGCTTTAATAAAAGCATTGCCCCAAAATATTATTTTTCCAGACAAATTAAAATATTTAAATATAATCGAAAATAAAGATAAAACATTTTTTTTATTTGAAAAAAACGGGGAATTAATTTTAAAAAAAATACTTTCCGAAAAAATATCTAATAGAAAAAATATTCAATATTCAATTATAAAATATAAACCAAATTTTTTAAATAAATATAATAATTCTTTTTTTGATTATATTTATTTTGAAGACTCTAAAATAATGTATTTTGTTTATAATCAATGTTATAGCGTTGAAGTATATGATAAATATCCAGATCCAAGAATTAATAGAGAACAATTACCTTCATTTGAAAAAATTGTGGGTAATATGTTAGATATTATACAAGAAAACGATGTAGAAAAATTTGTGATAGATATGAGAAATAATCCAGGTGGTAGCTCTTCTATGGGAACAAATTTAGCTAAAATAATTGGAGACTTCGATAAATTAAAAGACAATGTATATGTTGTAATTGGCAGAAGGACTTTCTCATCAGCAATTATAAATACTTTAGATTTTAAAAAATATGCTAATGCTAAAATAATTGGAGTTGCAACATCTGGAAAACCTAATCATTTTGGAGAAATAAAAAGTTTTGAACTTCCAAACACAAAGTATAAAATATTTTATTCCACAAAATATTTTAAATTTCTAAATGATGATCCCGATTCAATATATCCTGATATAGAAATAAAAATGTCTTTAAATGATTTTTTAAATGGAGAAGACACGATTTTTAAATTCATAAAAAATAATTAATAAAAATATATATAAATGCATGGTTTCTATTTTAGATTAACCATGCATTTCTTTTATTATCTAAGTACTATTTAGTAAATACATATTTTTCTTGTATATTTATTATATTTTATGATTGCTATTGAATAAATTATTCTTATTCTATAAACAATGATATAATAAATTAAATATTTTTATATTATTTTAACTAATTTGAGTTGATATCATCAATATAATTTGATATTATTTTTTTATATTGTCTTAAGGAGTATAAAATTATGAAAATTTATGTAATCACTTATGATTTATTTATGATTTTACTATATATTTTTAATATAATCTTCAATTATATTGCATATAAAAAAACTAATGAAAAATTTTTTAAAATGTTTTCATCACTTTTTTTGGTAATGATATCAATTACATTTATTAATTTTATAAATGATATATTTTATTCATCTTCAATATGGTTTAACTCGATGAAGTTTTACTATACTATAGGAACTATATTTATATCTTTAATAATATACCTGATGAGATATTTATCTTTTTATTTTTTTGGTGACTATTTTCATAAAAGAGAAAAAATTTTATATTTAATATTAATGAGTGGTGCAATATTTATAAATTATTATTTTTCAGATGAATTTATATTTTCTTTAACAGATTTATTTTTATATTTATTTGCTATATATATATTATTTTCAAGATATAGATTCATAGATAATTTAGAGTTTTCGAATACTGCTAAAAAAATAATCAAAATTTCTTTTATATTCATTATTTTTTCTATCATATTTGTATATATTGAAGAATGGAATTCTCTTGTATATGATAATTTCTATATTATCTTTATAAATAATACTTTTAAAAATAGAAATATTTCTACCGAAATTATATATTGGTATATTTCAATTATAAATATAATATTTACATACAAATATTTAAGAGAGTTCGAAGAATGAACTCTCTTACTTTTTATAAAAATATAATTTTCCTTCTTGAATAGACACTTCTATTTCTTCTTCATTTATTAAAAAGTTTAAATATGCACTAATTGCACAAAAATCAACATAATAACCTTTATAATCTACTTCTAAATCATGTAATATTAAAAATTCTTGAAGTATATCTTCTCTTGTCATCGGTTGAGAACATATTTCAATTATTTCTTTATTTATTTTATCTATATTTTTTAAGTTTTCTTCTATTGTTTCCATAAAATCATTTTTATCGAGTATTTTTTCTGAATGGCTTATAACAAAATAATCAGCATCTATTTCTTTCATCTTCAAAATACTATCTACTCTTTGTTCAATATTTAAAAGATAAGTTAAAGGATATTTTTCTAAAGTATCTTTTGAAAAAATACTATCCCCCATAAAACATACTCTATCATTAGTTAATATTGCAATATCTCCATTTGTATGACCTGGAAAAAGAAATATTTGAAATTTTTCATCATTTATTTTAATCATTTCTTCATTCAAAACATAGTCTATTTTTGAACCATTTTTTATTTTCATTTTTTTTGATGGATATGCAGATGATGAAATTATTTGATGATAAACAGGATTTTCAATAAAAATTTTTTCTTCATTAGAACTAAAAAATTCAATTCCTGGATAATTTTCTTTAAAATAATTATTTCCACCACAATGATCTGTATGAGAATGTGTATTTATAACATACTTAGGATGAAGATTATTATTTATTAAAATATCTTCTATCTTCTTAGCCGCATATTTATTTATTCCAGTGTCTATCAAAAGAACATTTTTATTCTTAAAAATATAGATACCTATATTTGTTGGGGCATCTATATAATGGGTACTTCTATTTATTTTATTCAATTTCATATTATTTCTCCTTTCTATGTTTCAATATTTCAATTATACTTTATTATTTTTTTTATTAATGAATAATTTAATTAAGTTTCTTTTAATTAAATTATCAATCGTTTTATTTTTTTACAATTTATCACGTTATAATTTATTCGATATAAACAATTATTTTTTTATTATTAAATTAAATAATTTTGGTGGTGATCATTAATGCAAAATAATGATGATTTTGAGAAAATGAAAAAAGAACTCGAACTTAGAATAAAATTTGAAGATGTAATAACTCAAATATCAAATTCTTTTATAGATATTCCTTATGAAAAAATAAACCAAAATATAGATTTATCTTTAAAAAAAATAGGAAAGTTTACTAAATCTGATAGATGTTATATTTTTATGTTTAAGGATAAATTCAAAATACTTGATAATACACATGAATGGTGTGAAAAAAAAATAAATCCTCAAATACAGAATTTAAAAGATATTCCCGCCGAAATAATTCCTTGGTGGGTCAATAAGGTTTTAAAAAGAGAACATATATACATATATGATGTGAATAAATTGCCTGATGAAGCCAAATTAGAAAGAAATCTTTTATCCGAACAAGATATTTTTTCTCTTGTTGTTGTTCCAATGATCATAGAAGATAAAATAATTGGATTTTTAGGTCTTGATAGTGTAAAAAAATATAATGAATGGTCAAATGAATCCATAAAACTTTTAAAATTTGCAGCACAAATTTTATCTAATGCCATAAACAGATATGAAAAAGAAAAAAAGATTCAAGATGAAAGAAAATTTGCAATGACTATAATGGAAAATATGGGACAAGGACTTGCTATAACTGATGTAACCGGCAAAATAATATATGCAAATAAATCAATAGCTGATATGCTTGGTTATGAACAAAAACATATTATAGGAAAAAGCCCTTTTGATTTCGTTGAAGGATCTTATATAAATTCTATGCAAAAAAATATAAAAAAAAGAAAAATAAATGTAAAAAGCCAGTATGAAACAGCTTTAATATCAAACAATGGTGAAATTAAAGGCGTTATAATAAATGCTGTCCCCAGAGTTGAAGATGGAAAATTTGCAGGGTCTATTTCTGTAATAACAGATTTAACTCAACAAAAATTAATTCAAAAAAAATTAGAAGATTCTTTGGAATATTATGAAAAAGCAAATAAAATGAAATCTGAATTTCTTGCAAATGTATCTCATGAAATAAGAACTCCATTAAATGGAATAATAGGCTTTTTAGATCTCTTGAAAAATACTGATCCCAATATAGAACAATTGAATTATATTTCAAATGCTCAAAATTCTTCAAGACATTTATTAAACCTTTTAAATGATTTAATAGATTATTCTTCATTAGATAATAATCTTATGAAATTTAATGAGATAGGTTTTAATTTTTCTGTATTATCAAATAGAATTAAAGAAAGCTTTAAACCTTTAATAGAAAAAAAGAATTTAGAATTTATATATGACATAAATATGCAAAATAAATATCATCTTGGAGATCCTGTAAGAATACGTCAAATAATAGAAAATTTGTTAAATAATGCTTTTAAATTTACAGATTCCGGATATATAAAACTTAAAATAAATGAAAGTGAAGGTTATTTCAATATAATAATTGAAGATACAGGAATAGGTATAGATGAAGAAAAACAAGACAAATTATTTAAATCTTTTACTCAAGCTGAAGGATATATTTCAAGAAAGTATGGGGGTACGGGGTTAGGATTATCTATAATTAAAAAAATATTAGAAAATATGGAAAAAGGTGATATAAGTTTTGAAAGTAAAAAAAATAAAGGTACAAAATTTATAGTTAATTTCAGATTACAAATATTTGATACAAAAAAATTTAATTTGAATAATTATAAATTGATGATAATAGATGATTCAAAATCAAATCTATATGTAGCAAAATCATTATTTAACAGCTTTAATATTTCAGTAGATATTTTCGAAGATGAAAAAAATGTTATAGAAACCTTTGAAAATACAGATTATGATGCTATTCTTATAGATATAAATTTAAGTAATATTTCTGGTGTACAAATAATGAAAGATATTAAAAAATCTAAAAAATTCAAAGAATTTCCAATTCCTTTAATAGCTTTCACTGGAGAATCCAATCCACAAATATTAAATAATTTATTAGATGATGGTTTTGATTCTTATATAATAAAACCTTTGGACAGGATAAAAATAAAAGAACTTTTTAAATTGAAGCAAAATAAAAAAGTAAAGTTTAACCTTTCTTATTTAGAAGAAATATTTAAAGATAATCCAGAAGATATGAAAATACTTATAAAAAGAATTAAAGAAGAATCTTCAAAAATCATCTTTGAATTATTAAATAATGAAGAAAATGAAAAAACTCATGAAAAAATACATCGTCTTAAAGGAACTTTGTCTAATTTAAATAGTAAAGAAATAAATGATATTTTTATTGACATAAAAAAAACCAATTCTTTCGAAGAAAAAAAAGATTATTTGAATTTGATATCAAAAATAATAGAAGAACTTTAAAGTTCTTCTATTAT
>NZ_JASUSU010000005.1:0-102001 GCF_030445905.1 Oceanotoga sp.
TTTTATTCCTTTTTTACTTGTTTTTATTTTTGTTGCTTTTCATTTACTTGTTTTTTATTTCATATCCCTTTTTTATTGCTCTATTTTTCAAGTCACTATTTATTAATATATTTTTTTAGATATTTTCCAGTTAAAGATTCTGAACATTTAATTAAATCTTTCGGTACTCCTGAAAACATAATTTTACCTCCATTTTCTCCTGCATATGGACCTATATCAATAATCCAATCTGCTTGACAAATAATATCTAAATTATGCTCTATAACAATAAGAGTTGAATCTTTATCTACAAGATGATTCATTACATCAATTAATTTTTTCATATCAGCCATATGTAAACCTGTTGATGGTTCGTCCAACACATAAATATTACCTTTATTTTCAAGTTCAGAAGCAATTTTAATTCTTTGTAATTCTCCTCCCGAAAGAGTACTTAATGGTTGTCCTAAAGTAATATAAGTAATACCAACATCTGAAAGTCGTTTTAAAACATTTATGATTTCTTTTTCTTGGAAAAATTCTAATGCTTCTTTAATTGTCATTTTAAGAATATCAGCGATATTTTTTCCTCTTAAATTATAATTAAGTACTTCTTCAGTATAACGATTTCCATGACATTTTTCACACACTGTAACCATTGTATCCATGAATGCCAAATCAGTATAAGTAACACCTAATCCTTTACAATTAGGACAAGCTCCTTTGGAATTGAAACTAAATAAAGAGGCATTTACATTATTATTTTTTGCAAATAATTTTCTGATAATATCAAAAATTCCTGTAAAAGTTGCAATATTTGAACGTTTTGATTCTTGAATTCTTTTCTGATCAATAAAAACAGTTTCTGGATATAATTGCGACAATATCCCATTAACAAGCGTACTTTTTCCTGACCCAGCAACTCCAGTTACAACAGTCATTACTCCTTTTGGTATATCAATTGAAATATTTTTTAAATTATGCATTGTTGCATTTTTAATGGAAAGCCAACCTTTTGTACTTCGAGGAAAAGATTTTATTTTTGGTAAGTTGGCTAAACATTTTCCTGTAAGGGTATCTGATGTTTTTAGTCCTTCAAAGTTCCCTTGATATACAATTTCTCCTCCATCAATTCCGGACTTCGGTCCCATATCAATAATATAATCTGCAATTTTTATCATATCTGGATCATGTTCTACAATTAAAACAGTATTTCCTTTATCCCGTAATAATTTCATAATTTCATTAATTTTTTTTATATCATGAGGATGAAGACCTATACTTGGTTCATCAAAAATATATGTAAGATCTGTCAAACTACTCCCAAGTTGACTAATCATCTTAATTCTTTGAGATTCACCCCCTGAAAGAGTTGAAGTTTCTCTATTTAAACTCAAATAATCTAAGCCTATAGATATCATATGTTGAATTCTATTTAGAAGTTCCGAAATAATTGTATTGGAGTTCCATAATGTGGCATGCGATTACGAATAAAACTTGTGTAAGTTTCATTTAATTGTCTTTGCGACTCTGCAGCTATTGTATCAAATACTAAAGATGATTTTCCAGATCCTGAAACACCTGTAAAAACTGTAATCTCTTTTTTTGGTATCATAATATTTATATTTTTTAAATTTTTTTCTCTTGCACCTGATACTTTAATATAACTTTTCATCATTTTACCTCTCTATTTTTATATGATATGGTTAATATATGAATGGGTTAAGTATATTCTATCATTATTTTTATTTTTTTTGCAATGACCAAAATTTTTGGAATAAAATAAAATAATGTTATACTATAAGAAAATGTATATGAAAATTAATGTGAGGTAAAGAATATGGATTATAGAAAATTACAAATTGATGAAATTAATAGACAATTATTTGACAAATTTAAACGTTATCAAAAAGTCACGAAATGCTGGAGAAAAATAAATGATGAATGGATTATTAAGGATATTTCATTTATAGATCAGTGGAGTGAAGACAATTATAATGAACTAATAAAATGCCTAAAAAAAACATTAGATACTGGGGGAATCGTATACGGAGCTTTTTTAGAGAACTCTTTAAAAGGTTTTGTTTCTGTAGAAAATGGATTTATTGGTAAAAACAAAGAATACTCTGATCTTTCATCAATTCATGTATCTGAAGATATGAGGGGTCATGGTATAGGTAAAAAACTCTTTCAAATTGCTGTAGAATGGGCAAAATCTCAAGGAGCAAAAAAAATGTATATTTCTGCACATTCTGCGGTAGAATCGCAAGCATTTTATAAATCTTTAGGATGCCAAGAAGCTTTAGAATATAGTAAAGAACATGTTGAAAAAGAACCTTATGATTGCCAATTAGAATATCTTTTATAATGTATACTATATAAATATAAAAAATCATGGGGGTAAACATATGGAAATAAATAAAAAATTAAAAATTTTATCTAAAATTGGAAAAGAATTAAATAATGCCCATGTTACATGGGCAATAGGTGCTTCTTTATTACTATATTTAAAAGGATTTTTGGATGATTTTCAAGACATCGATATTATAATTGCAGAAAAAGATATAAGTAAAACTAAAAAAATATTATTAAAACTTGGAAAACTTGAACCAGAAAACCCGAATATTAAATATAAGACTAAAAAATTTCTTGAATTCAAAGTAGATTGTTTAGATATTGATATAATTGCCGGATTTACAATAGTCAATAATAATCAAAATTTCTATTTTCCATTAAAACAAGAGGATATTAAAGATTATATTGAAATTAATGGTATAAATATACCTCTTCAATCCGTAAATGAATGGAGAAATTATTATAGTTTAATGGGTAGAACTGAAAAAGTAAAAATTATAGATGATAATATAAAAAATTATCATTAATATTTTTTTATATTTGATTTTTTATGTTTTATAATAAAAATATAAGATATAATAAATGTTATTGACTCCGCAGCAGGCACTGTAGCCCAAACTCCTTTTATTCCATAAAAATATGATAGTATTAATAAAAAAGGTATTATAAATAAAAAACCTCTTGAGAAAGATATAATAAAAGATGGTTTAGACATATTAACAGATGAAAAAAATGATGCGATCACAAAATTTATTCCCATAAATAAGAATCCTACAAAATATATTTTTAAACCCGTATTAGCTATTTCAAACATCATAAAGTTGGACTCTTTATTAAATAGATTTACAATCTCTTTTGAATAAATAAAAACAAATCCATATATAATAATTCCCAAAATTAAAGCTATCATTAATGCTATTATTAAAAGAGTTTTTACATTATTTTTTAAATCCATTCCATAATTTTCACTTATTACAGGTTGAATACCTTGAGATAATCCTGTAAATATAGTCATTACAACTAATGCAACATTAGCAATTATTCCATAAGCTGCAACCCCAATATTTCCCATTAAATTCATTATTATTAAATTAAATAGAATAATTATTATACCAGAAGAGAATTCATTTAAAAAGTAAGTTATACCAAGATGAACAGTTTTTTTGAAAATTGAAAAATCTAAATTATATAACTTTAATATTTTAAAATTTTTTAATATATATTTAAATATAATAAGTATGCTAAATAAAGGAGAAAATACAGTTGCTATAGCTGCTCCTCTTATTCCAAGATCTAAAATAAATATGAAATAATAATCTAAAAATATATTCAAAATGCTACCAGATAGCATGGCGAACATTGCTAACTTTGGTTTATTATCATTTCTAATAAAACATATAAAAACATTGTTAAAAATAAAAAAACTTGAAAAAGATAAAATAATTTTTATATATGTACTTGACATATCTTTTATAACTTCGTTTGCGCCTAATATCATCGAAAGATCTTCTGAAAAAAACACTCCCAATAATGTAAATACTATACTAGCTAACAAAGAAAAAATTAGAGAATTATTAAAAATTCTATTTGTTTTTTTTATATTTTCTTTATATATAGAATATTGTATAGCCCCTCCCATTCCAATTAAAAGTCCTATTCCATTTAAAAATGAAAAAATTGGTATAGATATATTTAATGCTGCTAAACCTTCATTTCCAATTCCATTTGCAACAAAAAAAGTATCAGCTAAAACATATAAAGATATACCAATCATACTTAAAATATTAAAAATAACTTGTTTTAAAAAATTATTAATATAGTTGTTTTTTAAAACTTCTTGCATATAAACTTCTCCTTTCAATAAAAAACGTTAGAAAATCATATCCTAAGGCCTAATGATATGAGTTTCTAACGCTTTTTATTGTATACTTATCCGGCGATAAATATACAAAGCTATAATATTTAATTGTTGAAACAAATTATACCATTCTATTATTAAAAATAAATATAATTTTTATGAAAAATAATGATAAATATGCTATAATGAATGTATAAATGATATGAAAGGAGTTATTTATGAACTTAAAAACTAAAATACTTGATTCAAAAGATATCAAAAGAACTTTGATGAGATTATCGCATGAAATTGTTGAAAAAAATAAAGGTGTAGAAGATATCATCCTAATTGGTATAAAAACAAGAGGAGTATTTATAGCTCAAAGATTAAAAGATAATTTGAAATTGATCGAATCTTTTGATGTACCTGTTGGAGAACTTGATGTAACTCCTTATAGAGATGACAATAAAAAATCTGAAAACGATACAAGTAAAATAGAAGATAATTTAAATGGTAAAAAAGTTATACTTGTAGATGATGTATTATTCACAGGTAGAACTATAAGAGCTGCAATGGAAGGATTAATTAAAAGAGGAAGGCCTGAATTTATTGAACTTCTTGTTTTAGTTGATAGAGGTCATAGAGAATTTCCAGTTAGAGCAAATTATATAGGTAAAAATCTTCCAACATCAAAATCAAGAGAAGAAGTATTAGTAAAATTAGCAAATATAGACACTGACATGGAAGAAGGAGTGTATATTTTCGAAAAAGAGTAAAAATTTTCGTTTTAACTTGATTTTCACAATTTTTCTGGTATAATTTAATCAGTCGCTTGGAAAAAAATTTCACATTTTGGAGGGAGGATATCCAATGAAATTTTTAAATAAGGTTACAGCTGTTGCTAAATTACCTGAAAGAATATCAGGTTTAAAAGAGATATCTAAAAATTTATGGTGGACATGGAATTATGATTGTCAGACTTTATTTGAAGATATTGATAAAGTTCTTTGGGAAAAAACAAATCATAACCCTGTTATATTTTTGAAACAAGTAAATCAAAAAAGTCTTGATAAAGTTGTTTCAAATGATTCTTTTTTAGAAAGATATGATAACGTTTTTAGTAGCTTTAAATCATATTTACAGGAAAAGAACACTTGGTTTAATTCTACTCATAAAAATTATAACGATGGCGAAATAGCTTATTTTTGTGCTGAGTATGGACTACATGAATCATTTCCTATATACTCTGGAGGACTTGGAGTTCTTGCCGGTGATCATGTAAAAACTGCTTCAGATTTAGGTTTACCTTTTGTTGCAGTTGGTTTCTTATATAAAGAAGGATATTTCATACAAAAACTTGATTCAAATGGAAATCAAGAAAGTCATTATATTAATTATGATTTTTCGGATTTTCCTGTTGAACCCGCTAAAGATGAAAATAATGAAGATATATATATAGAAATGAATATATTGAGAAGAAAAGTATATGTAAAATTATGGAAAATAGATGTAGGCAGAGTTCCTCTGTATTTATTAGATACTGATATAGATCAAAATGATCCTGAAGATAGATTATTAACACATAGACTTTATGGTGGAGACCATGAAATGAGAATCAAACAAGAAATTCT
This sequence comes from Oceanotoga sp., assembly GCF_030445905.1. Taxonomy (NCBI): domain Bacteria; kingdom Thermotogati; phylum Thermotogota; class Thermotogae; order Petrotogales; family Petrotogaceae; genus Oceanotoga; species Oceanotoga sp. The sequence goes on from NZ_JASUSU010000005.1 coordinate 5,803, forward strand.
TCTTGGAATAGCTGGTGTGAAAGCTTTAAGAAGAGTTGGAGTAAATCCTTCTGTTTGGCATATGAATGAAGGACATGCAGCATTTTTAAATCTTGAAAGAATTAGAGAATTTGCAGAAAAGGGATTAAATTTCAAGCAATCTGTTGAAGCTGTAAGATCTAATTCTATTTTTACAACTCATACACCTGTACCAGCTGGTAACGATGCTTTTCCTGTACATATGATAGAAAGATACTTTAACTATTATTGGGAGAACCTCGGTGCTTCAAGAGATGAATTCTTTAATCTTGGTTTAGAAATTAGAGAAGATGGTTCACATATGTTCTCTATGACAATACTTGCATTAAAACTAGCAGGAAGGTCTAATGGAGTTTCTGAGCTTCATGGAAAAGTATCAAGAAATTTATGGAAACATGCTTGGGAAGGTTTAGAAGCTGTTGAAGTACCTATAACTCATGTTACAAATGGTGTTCATTCAGAAACATGGATATCTAATGATTTACAAAAACTTTTTGATAAATATCTCAGTACAGATTGGAGAAATAAATTAGATGATCCAGATATTTGGAGTAAGGTAGATGACATTCCAGATGAAGAAATATGGACTATACATAAGAAATTAAAATCTGATTTAATAAGATTTTTACATGATAGAATTAAACTTCAAAGAGCAAGACATGGTGAAACAGTAGAGCAATTAAATGAAATAGAAAAAATAGGTGATAACAATATATTAACTATAGGTTTTGCAAGAAGATTTGCAACATATAAAAGAGCTACTTTAATATTCAAAGATTTAGAAAGACTCGAAAAAATATTAAACGATGAAGAAAAACCTGTACAATTAATATTTGCCGGTAAAGCTCATCCAGCAGATAAACCAGGTCAAGAGTTGATCAAAAGAATCTATGAAATTTCAAGAATGCCTAAATTTAAAAATAAAATAATTATATTAGAAAACTATGATATGAATATGGCAAGATATTTAGTAAGTGGTGTAGATATGTGGTTAAATAATCCAAGAAGACCTCATGAAGCATCTGGTACATCTGGAGAAAAAGCTGGAATGAATGGAGCTATTAATTTTTCTGTATTAGATGGTTGGTGGGTTGAAGGTTTTGATGGCAATAATGGTTGGGCAATAGGTGATAATAGGGATTATGAAGATCTTGAACTTCAAGATAAGATTGATAGTGTATCTATTTATAATCAACTGGAAAATGAAATTATCCCTAAATATTATAATACTTCAGATAAAGGATATTCACATGATTGGATTGAAGTAATGAAAAATTCTATAAAAACAGTTTCATCGTTCTTTAACACTCATAGAATGCTCAAAGAATATACACAAAAACTTTATATGCCAGCAATTGTTCAGGGAAAAAATTTCTATTCAAATGATTTTGAAATAGTAAAAGATTTTACTTATTGGAAAGAAATCTTAGAAAGAAATTGGAATTCTATAAAAATAAAAGCAGTTGTAGATACTGATTTATCAGAAGAAATTGCAGTTGGTAAAGAAATAAATGTCAATGCAGAAATATATTTACCAGGAATAGGACCAGATTCAATAACTCCAGAAATTATAATAGCAAGATTAGAAGATGAAAAAGTAGTTTCTATTAAATCTTTTGATTTAAAACTAAAAAAAGAAATTCAAAAAGATTTATATAAATTTGAAGGAACTTTCGAAATAGAAGAAAGAGGTAATTATGGTTACAATGTTAGAGTAATTGCTAATCATCCCTTTATGCCTCATAGAAATTATTTAATGAATTTCGTAAAATATCCTGAATAAAAAAATAAACCTGATTTAGATTCATCTAAATCAGGTTTTTATTTTATAATATTGGAAATCTCAAACCCTGTATATATGGATCATTTTTTTCAAACTCTCCAGAATATTCATCAACAACTTCTAAGTTTTCATAATTAACAACCGTCATATAGCATTCTCCACTATCATTTTCAGTAAAAATTGAAGGATAATACACCAAATCTTCATCATCCACTTCTTCAATATCATCATCATCTGTTATGTTAACTTCTGAAAGAATAGAATATGATTTTATATCTATTACATCTTTTATTTTTTCTAAGAAATTATTAAATGCTTCTAATTGTTCTTCGCTTTCTACTTCAAAAGGGAAATATATAGGTATTATATCTTCTATATAGTTTAAATCTTCTATATATTCTTTTAACTCAACAGCATATTCTTTATCAAAATCATTGACATATTTTATAAAATCCTCTTTAGTATTTTCATTGAGACTAGCCCATACAACTATAACAGGATGAATATGATCTTTATGTATAAAGCCATCATTCAATGCACTGTCTAAGAATAATTTATGAAACTTATCTTTCATTTTACACCTCCACTTTATTTAAGAGCATTTTGACCATCCACATGTTTTACAAGAGGTGCATCCAGACTCCATCATCAAAGAGTTTTTAGATAAACAACTTGGACAATAAGTATTTTTTTCAGAATCTATATAAACACCTTTTTCATATTTCAGACCATTAACATGAACAAATTTCTCTATATCTTCTTTAGATTTTGGTATTCCTGTTTTTATAAATTCAAAATCTCCGTTTTCTTCTTTCCATAAATTAGTAAAATCATCTATTGCTTTTTTTACTTCTTCAGCTAAGTTTTTACAATAACCGCCTTTGACTTTCTTAAGTTGTTCAATTATTTCATCAGCGGATACTCCAGCTCTAAGAGCTATTGAAGACAATCTTCCTATTATTTCTGTTGTTTCAGTTCCATCAGATAAAAATACTTCTATCGCTTCTCCATTATCATCAAAAGAAACTGTTATATAAATAGTTGAATCATCAAATTTAAATTTTCTTGTTACACTTCTAAGAGTTTCTTTTCTTGGTCTTGCTCTTAATTTGTGTTTTTCATCTAATACAAAAAATGTTATTTTCTGATCATCTTTTTTTTCTTTATTTGCCGTCAAAACTTGAGTCTGAAGACTTCCATCTCTATATATTGTAATTCCTTTAATATTTAAATCAAAAGATTTTTTATATATATCATAGACTTCTTCAACCGTTATTTCATTAGGCATATTTATCGTTTTTGAACATGAAGCATCTAAATAACTTTGAATTACATGTTGAGCTAAAAGATGATCTATTGGTTTTATATCCATAGAAGTAACAAAAACCTTTTTTAGATTTTCATCTATTTCTTCAATGTTTTGAATAGTTCCAGAATCTATTATCTTAGCTTCAAGATTTTCAGTAAGATGAGAGTTAAGTTTATTAATTAAAATATTATTTATATACGGTAAAGGCACTTTTTTACCTTCTTTATCAGTCATATATCTTATATAAGCAAGCATAAAATTAGGTTCTATTCCACTTGAAGTATCTGCTATATTAGATATAGAGCCAGTAGGAGCTATTGTATTTGTTTGTACATTTCTTTTAAAATGTTTTGCTTCATTTTTAAAATGTTCCCTTATTTTAGAATTCCATTCTTTTATAAATTCATCATATTCATCTTCAAGTAATGGCATAGGTATAAATCCATCTTTATATTTTGATTTCTCAAAAGAAGGAAAATTCCCTCTTTCTTTAGCTAATTTTGAACTTGATACATGAGAAAAATATGCTAATGCGGCTGTTGCATTCGCCATAAACTTTCTTCCTTCTTCACTGCTATAAGAAATCTCTTTTTTATATAATGTATCTGCCATTCCCATTATACCTAATCCTATAAATCTTTGATCTTTGGAGACTTCATCTATTTCCTTCAAAGGATATACATTTATATCTATTACATCATCTAAAAATCTTGTACACCAATATATTATTTCTTCAAATAATCTCTGTGAATCTGAAAAAGGATTTCCTATATCAATAATATCGATTAATTTTGATATATCAATAGATCCTAAATTACAACTTCCAAAAGGTGGCAATGGCTCTTCACCACAAGGATTGGTAGCACTTACTGGTGTATGTTCACTCATTGCATAATATTGATTATGTTTTCCAAGAAATAATAATCCTGGATCTCCTGATCTCCAAGCATTTTCAGATATTATCTTCAAAAGTTCTTCAGCTTTTATGTTTCCTTTTCTATCAGAAATATCATGTTTCAATTTTATTTCAGTGTCATTTTCTAAAGAATTTTTAAAATCTTCAACATCATCTATATTTACAGATATATTAAAATAATTTAAGACAGAGTTACCATTATTATCTTTTTTTGCTTTTATAAAATCTAAAACATCTGGATGATTATATTTCAAAACAGCCATTTGTGCAGCTCTTCTTGCTCCTCCTTGTTCTATAGTAGATGCCGATGTATTAAAAACATGCATAAAACTTATAGGCCCAGAAGATTTTCCACCAGTTCCAGCAATTGAAGAACCTTTAGGTCTTAATACAGAAAAATCATAACCAACTCCACCACCATATTTCATTATCATTGCAGATTGTTTTACAGATTCAAATATTCCATTCATAGAATCATCCATAGGTACAACAAAACAAGCTGAAAGCATATTATGTTTTGACCTTGAATCATATATTTTTTTATAATCCTGTAAAGTCATATCTTCTGAATTTTTTTGAAAAACTTCTCTATCTATAGCTTTTCCAGAGTTAAATATAGTTGGACTGTTTGGTAAAAAAACTCTTGAATTAATTAGATTAAAGTATATTTCTTCTATTCTTTTTATCTCTTTTTCATCTTTAATATAATTAATTTCAGCAGATGAAACATGTCTTGAAATTCTCCTCGCTATTTGTTCCCAAGAATCTTCCAAATAATTTCCTTCGCCATCTTTTAGAAAATATCTATCTTTTAATATTGTATAAGCATTTCTTGATATTTTCTTATTCAAAGATTTTAATTTTTCTATCATCAAACAACCCCCTTAAAAAATAATCAAAGTTATTATATCAGATTTACCAACATATAGTATTAAAAATATGTTATTTTTTAGATATGTAACAATATATAGTTTTGTGTGAAAAAGGGGTATGTATTTATTTCATAAAGTTTTCTATATCTTCAATCTCTTTTATTATTTCTTTGGATAAATTTTCACATCCATTTTCAGTTATTAGTAGATCATCTTCAATTCTTATTCCAATATTTTCTTCTGGAATATAAAGTCCGGGTTCATTAGTAATTATCATACCAGGTTCAAATTCTTTTCCTCTTTGTCCAACATCATGAGTATCAAGTCCTAAAAAATGTCCAATAGAATGAAAATAATATTTAGAAAGATCTTTTTCATCTTCTATTAATCCTAATTTTTTACATCCATCTGCAAGAAGTCTTTTTGAAAGTTCATTAAGGTTTCCCAATGTAATACCAGGTTTAGCATTATTTTCGATTTCTTTCATAGTATCTAAAATAACATTATAAATATCCTTTTGTCTTTGAGTAAATCTACCATTAACTGGAAATGTTCTTGATATATCAGCTGAATAATTATTCCATTTTGCTCCAAGATCAAAAAGAATAAGATCTCCATTAGAAGCTTTAGAATTATTAGATGAATAATGCAAAATAGCTCCATTTTTTCCTGATGCAGCAATGGTAGGAAAGGCATATTCTGTAACTCCATTTGATTTTAAAATAAAATCAAAATAAGCTTCTATTTGATATTCCATCATATCTGGTTTACTATTTTTCATCATTTCATAAATTCCATTTTTGGTTATTTCAATAGCTTTTTTAGTCATATCTATTTCATATTCATCTTTAACTATTCTTAAATCATTTATCTCATAAAATAAATTATGTATTTTTAAATGTGGATATCTTTTATTTATTTTGTTCGCATAAGTTATATCAGGATTTTTTTTATCTTCATGATTATAATTTTCAATATTAAAATAAATATTTTCATACTTAGAATTTAATAATGCATCTATATAACTATTAAAATTTTCTAAATACATTATTTTTTCTATTCCTGAGATTTCTTGAGTTTCATCAGGGCTCATCTTTTCGCCAATCCATCTTGTTAATTGTTCATCATTTTTTTCTATAAACAAATATTCTTGAGTTTTATAATTTAATTTTGTTAAAACTAATATAAATTTTTCTTCTTCTAAACCCGTTAAATAATAAAAATTATAATTTGGATGAAATTTATAATTTTCATCTGCACTTTTATGAATAGGATTCCCACAAAATATTACAGCAATAGAATTATCTTTCATATAATTTAATATTTTATTTCTTCTCTTTTGAAAAAAATGTTTCAATTTTATTCCTCCCTCTATTGATAAAATAATTATACTTTAATTATAACACGTAAGATTTTTTTCAAGTTACTTATGATAAAATTAATTTTGATACTGTATAATAAATTTAGACTTTATTATAAATGTTTTTACAAGAGGTGTATTTTTTATGCGAATTTTAGGAATTGATCCTGGTTATGGAAGAATTGGTTATGGATTATTAGATAAAACAGGAAATAAATTTAAGACTGTTAACTATGGAGTTATTTATACGGATAAAGAATTAGATTTACCTTCAAGGCTTCATCAAATTCAAAATTCCATTTATGAATTAGTAGATAAATATGAACCTGATGAATCTTCAGTTGAAGAATTATTCTTTTTTAGAAATGTTACAACCGCTATTCAAGTTGGAGAAGCAAGAGGTGTAATATTAGTTTCTTTAGTTGAGAAGAACATACCAATTTATGAATACACTCCATTTCAAATAAAACAAGCTGTAACGGGTTATGGAAGAGCTGAAAAAGGTCAAATACAAAGAACTTTAAAATTACTTTTAAATTTAAAAAAGACTCCTACTCCAGATGACGCTGCTGATGCTTTAGCTGCAGCTTTTTGTCATGGGAACTTTAGAGGTGTTAATTTTGCAAAATAATATAAATAAATTTTTTATAGATAATATAGGTTTTATTCCTTTTGATATAAAAGGAGAAATCAAAAAAGTTAATAATGGTATAGAAGATATTTATGAAATATATATAGAAAATAATAAAAATGAAGCTTTTGAAATATATTTAAAAAAATATTTAACACGTATGCTAAAATCAGAAGTAAAGATTACTCCCGTGGGTAATAATTCTGTTGAATATTTTATAGAAAATTGGCAAAAATTGATAATTGGTAATAATCTATATGAATATTTGATGCTACTACTTCCTATATTTGATGGAGAAAAAATAATTTTTAAAACATTTTCAAAATATGTTGTGACAAGATTAAAAAGAGAAAAATCAACCTTAAATTCTTTTATCGCAAGATACATAGGTAATAATATAAATTATGAATTTGAACTTGATGATAAATTAAAACCAGATTCCAAACCTATGGATTATTACTTTAATGAACCATCAAATTATTATGATAATACAGTCAATAAAATCTCTAATAAAAAAAATGATATCATAATAATTGGAAATAATTTTAAAAAAATTCATACAGATATAAGTAGCATTCAATCAACAGAAGGAAGAATTGCGGTAATAAAGGGAAAAGTTTTTTATAAAGAATTTAATGATAAAAATAATATAGTTTCTTTATATGTTACTGATAATAATGATTCTATAGTAGTAAAACATTTTGCTTCTTTAGGAGCAGAAATAAATTCAAAAGTAAATATTGGAGATATGTTATTGATCGAAGGAAGTATATTCTATGATACTTTTATAAAAGATTTTTGTGTAAAACCTTTTAATCTTGTTAAAATTCAAGAAGAGTTCAAAACTTCTGAAGATAATAATGAAAGTAAAAGAGTAGAATTACATTCTCATTCTAAGCTTTCTCAAATGGATGGGATAATAGAAGTTAAAGATTTAGTGAAAAAAGCAAAAAAATTTGGTCATAAGGCTATAGCAATAACTGATCATGGTGCTATACAAAGTATACCTCAATTTTATGATGCAGCTTCTTCAATGGAAATTAAAGCAATTTATGGATTAGAAGCTAATGTCGTAGATGATTTTATAAATATTATAAATATAAACACTGAAGATCAATTAATAGATAAATGTGAATATGTTGTTTTTGATTTTGAAACAACTGGACTTCAACCAGCGGTAAATGAAATAATTGAAATAGGAGCTGTGAAAGTAAAAAATGGTGAAGTTATTGAAAAATTTCATTCATTAATAAAACCAGAAAAATCTCTTCCACCAATAATAACTAAAATAACTGGAATAGATGAAGATATGTTAAAAGATAAAAATAGTATAGAAGAAGAATTACCAAAATTCTTGAAATTCATAGGTAATTCCATTTTGGTAGCTCATAATGCTGATTTTGATTATAGATTTTTAAGAGAATGGGTTGGAAAAGTTCAAAACAAAAAATATAAGAATACTTATATAGATACTTTATCACTTTCGAAATCTTTAATGAACCTTAGTGGTTATTCTCTCGATAAAGTTGTAAAAGGTCTTAATCTCGGCAATTTTAATCATCATAGAGCTGATGAAGATGCTCATATAACAGCTTTAGTATTTTTAAAATTAATAGAAATGGCTATGTCAAGAGGAGTTAAATATTTATCCGACTTCGATAAACTAAGAAAATTTATAGATTATAAAAGTTTAAGACCTATGCATATGACTGTTTTGGTAAAAAATAGAACAGGTCTTAAAAATCTTTATAAGCTTGTCTCAAATTCACATATAAAATATTTTTATAGAATTCCAAGAATATTAAAAAGTGAATTATCTAATCTAAGAGATGGATTATTGATAGGATCAGGTTGTGAAAACGGTGAACTTTGTCAAGCTTTTATTCGTGGTGCAACAAAAGATGAATTATTAGAAACTGCAAAATTTTTTGATTATATCGAAATAATGCCAATAGATTCTCTTGAAATCAGAGAAGAATTCTCTGATGAAAGAGCCATTGAAATGTATAAAATGATATATGAAGTCGCAAGAGAACTCGATATTCCAGCAGTAATGACTGGTAATGTTCATTATCTTGAAAAACATGAAAGAAAGTTTAGAACTGCTTTAAAAGTCGCAGATAAAAAGAGATATTATAAATCTAATAGATATTTTAGAACAACAGATGAAATGCTTGATGCAACTTTTAAAATATTTAATAATAAATCAATATGCGAAGAATTAGTTATAAAAAATAGCAATCTAATAGCAGATTCTATAGAAGAAATTCAACCTTTAAAGAAAAAATTAAATCCTCCTAATATTGAAAATGCTGAAAACCAAGTTAGAGAATTGACTATGAATAAAGCTTATGAAATGTATGGTGAAAAATTGCCTGAAATAGTTATGAAAAGACTTGAAAGAGAATTAAACTCCATAATTAAACATGGTTATTCTGTTTTATATTTAATGGCTCAAAAAATAGTAAAAAAATCTAATGATGATGGTTATCTTGTTGGTTCAAGAGGTTCTGTTGGAAGTTCTCTTGTAGCAACTATGATGGGTATAACAGAAGTTAATCCTTTACCGCCTCATTATTATTGTCCAAAATGTAAAAAAAGCATCTTTTTTACAGATGGAAAATATGGTTCTGGATATGATTTGCCAGATAAAAAATGTGAAGATTGTAATATTATGATGAAAAAAAATGGACAGGACATTCCTTTTGAAACTTTTATGGGATTTGAAGGAGATAAAATCCCTGATATAGATTTGAATTTTTCTGGAGAATATCAAGCAAGAGCACATAAATACGTTGAAGAAATGTTTGGAACGGGGCATGTTTTTAAAGCAGGAACTATATCAACAGTAGCTGAAAGAACTGCTTTTGAATATGCAAGAAAATATTCAGAAAAATACTCCGAAGTAACTGGAAAAACTCTTAGAAACTGTGAAATGCAAAGAATAGCTAATGCAATAACAGGTGTAAAAAGAACTACAGGTCAACATCCTGGTGGTTTGATGATAGTTCCAAAAGAATTTGAAATTTTTGATTTTACACCTATACAGTTTCCAGCTAATGATACAAAATCAGATGTTAAAACTACACATTTTGATTATCATGTAATACATGATGATCTCGTAAAACTTGATGCATTAGGACATGATGATCCAACATTTATAAGAATGTTGACTGATCTGACAGGAATATCTCCATTTGATATTCCCATGGATGATAAAAAAACTATGAGTATATTCTCATCAACTCAAACCTTAAATATAGATTTAAAAAACGAATTAAATACGACTGTTGGTTCTCTTGGAATCCCTGAATTTGGAACAAATTTTGTTCGAAGAATGCTTGAAGACACTAGACCAAAAACATTCGCTGAACTCGTTAGAATCTCAGGGTTATCACATGGTACTGATGTTTGGTCAGGAAATGCAAAAAATTATATAGATGATGGAATTGCAACTTTAAATGATGTAATAGCTTGTAGAGACGATATAATGAATTATTTAATATTAAAAGGTGCAGATCCAAAGAAATCTTTCTTCATAATGGAAAAAGTTAGAAAAGGAAAAGGTTTAACCCCCGAAGATGAAGAACTTATGAAAAATGTAAAAGTACCCGAATGGTTTTTAAATTCTTGTAAAAAAATCAAATATTTGTTTCCTAAAGCACATGCTGCTGCTTATGTTTCCATGGCTTTTAGAATTGCTTGGTTTAAAGTACACAAACCTTTAGCATTTTATGCAACTTATTTTAGTGTAAAAGGCGATGAATTTAATCTTGAAGTAATAATAAAAGGAAAGGATTCTATAAAAAGAAGATTAATGGAACTTAGAAGTATGGAATTAGATGTAAAGAAAAAAAATGAAAGAACTGTTTTAGAAATAGCTTTAGAAATGCTATTAAGAGGATTTTCATTTAAAAACGTTGATCTTTATAGATCAGATTCTAAAAAATTTTTAATAGATGGTAAAAGCTTAATAATTCCTTTTATAAAAATTCCTAATTTAGGTGAAAAAGCCGCTAAAAGCGTAATTGTAGCAAGAAATAAAGGTGAATTTCAATCTATAGAAGAATTGATTTCAAGAACTGGTGTAAATAAATCTAATATAGAAACTTTAAAAGACATGAAAATATTAGATGGATTACCAGATAAAAATCAAATGTCTTTATTCGGTGGTATATAATGGAAGGTTTTATAAGTTTAAAACAATTAAAAAAATTAACTGAATTTGTGGACTCTTTTTGTGGTACAACTGAACCTTCTCATAGAAAAGTTACTTTTTTTTATGATAAAGGTTTAAAAGTTTATGCCAGTGATGGATGTGCAAAAATGTTGATGAACTTTTCAAGAGATTTTTTACCTTTTGATGGGGTATCAATAATTCCAATAAGATATTTAAAAGGTTTATTAAGGGGAAGCAAAAATCAAAAAAATTCAATAGTAAAATTGAGTATATTAGAAGACAAATTAGAGATAGAATATGATGATATGACATTATCTGCACAAATTCAAAAAGAAGAAGAAATTCCTTATATTTTAAAAGAATTTACTCCTTTAAAAACTTTGAATATAAAAGATTTTTATAACACACTTGATTATGTATCTGTTTCTGCTAATGAAGATGATTTTATAGAAATATATACTGATAAAAATTTGTTGAATTTTAGATATCAGAATCAATTTTACATTTTACAATCTTCGATAAAAGATTTTAATCAAGAAATAAACATAAAAATTCCTTTTACAAGTGCAAGGCATATAGTAAAATCATTAAAAAAATTAAATAAAAATAATAATATTGCAATTGGTTATAAAAATGAAACTTTATTGATATATGCCCCAGGATTAATAATGAATATATGTTCTAAAGAAAATGATTTTTTAAAAATAAACTTTTCAAAATCTATTTTAGAAAAATTACAAATAGATCCAACACACTTAAAAAAAGCTCTTGATAAATTTTATATATCTTTTTCAAAAAATAATATATCCTATTTAATTTTTAAACAAGATCATAGTTTTTTATATAAAAAAGAAAATGATTCAAATATATCTTGGAAACTACCTTATTCAACTATAAATCAATATTTAATTAAAATTCATATAAGAAAATTAAGATCCTATTTATCAAGAATGAAAGGTAAAATAACTTTGTTTTTTTATGAGGATAGAATAATGATAAAAGATAAAAATGACTTTATAGCTATAATGTTTATTGAAGAAATTAAATTGGTTATTTAATGATAAATTACTTTTGAAAAAAAGTTTAAAATTTCTTAATCTAAAATAGTTGAAATGAAAAATTTATAGTATATAATAAAAACAGGTTGCAATTAGCAACTTGTTTTTATTATATAATTCCGACTTTTTTTATACTAATTCCAAGGGGGAATTAAATTGTTTAATTTTATAAAAGATTTCTTTAAAATATTTCAAAATGCCAATAAAGATCTTTCAATGTATTTAAAAAAAGATCCAACAGCAAGTTCAAAAGCAAAAGTTTTTTTTACTTCAACAGCATTTCATGGCCTGTTAAATTATAGATTTTCACATTTTTTCTATAAATATAAATTATATTTTATATCTTATTTAATCCATATTTTCGGAAAAATTCTTTATTCAATGGAAATTCATCCAGCAGCTGAATTAGAGGCTGGAATAGTAATAGATCATGGTTTTGGAATAGTAATTGGTGAAACTGCTAAAGTTGGTGAAGGAACTTTAATATATCATGGAGTAACTCTTGGTTCTAAAAAAGTTGTAAAAGGTAAAAGACATCCAGAAATAGGAAAAGATGTTATGTTGGGATCTGGAGCAAAAATTTTAGGACCTATTTTTGTAGGAAATGGTTCAATAATAGGTTCTAACTCTGTTGTATTGATGGATATTCCTCCAAAATCTCTAGCTGTTGGAATTCCTGCAAAAATCAAAAAAATTAATTGTACTTCAAATTCTGTAATGTATTTAAATGATAAAAGTTCAAATGCCGACTTCATAATATAAGGAGGAATTAAATATGATATATACAGCTATAGGAAATACCCCTATAATTACTTTATCTAATATTGTAAAAAAAGGCCAAATTTTTATAAAACTTGAAAAAAATAATCCTGCTGGAAGTGTTAAAGATAGACCAGCATTTTTTATGATTCAAGATGCTGAGAAAAATGGTTTTTTAGGCCCTCATCAAAAAATAATTGTAGAGCCAACAAGCGGTAATACTGGAATTGCATTGGCTTCTATTGGAATAAGTAAAGGATATGAAGTTATTTTAACTATGCCTGAAAGTATGAGTCATGAAAGAAGAAAAGTTTTGGAATTACTTGGAGCGAAATTAGTATTAACTCCTGCTGAAAAAGGTATGAAAGGATCAATTGAAAAAGCTTTAGAAATTAAAAATGAATTAAATGCTTTTATGCCAAATCAATTTGAAAATCCAGCAAATCCAAAAGCACATGAAATTACAACTGGTCCTGAAATACTAAAACAAATGGATTTCAATTTAGATGGCTTTGTTGCAGGTGTTGGAACTGGCGGAACTATTTCAGGAATCGGTAAAGTACTCAGAAATTTCTTTGGAGAATGCATAAATATAAGTGCTGTTGAACCTTATGAATCAGCTGTATTATCAGGCGAAAATCCTGGAAAACATAAAATACAAGGTATTGGTGCTGGTTTTATTCCTAAAAATTTAAATTTAGAGATTTTAGATGAAATAATAAAAATAGAAAGTGATGAAGCCTTAGAATATCAAAAAAGATTAGCAAAAGAAGAAGGTTTATTTGTCGGTATTTCATCTGGTGCTAATGTAGCTGCAGCTATAAAATTATTGAAAAAACTCGGAGATAATAGAAGAATATTAACAATAGCTTGTGATTCTGGTGAAAGATATATGAGTTTATTATAAAATTATTATAAAAAGGGCTTTATATAGCCCTTTTTTTGTAATTAAAATGTTATATTGATTTTTATATAAAATGATAAAATATAAGATGCGATTATTTTAATAGGAGGAATTTTTATGAAAGAAAAATATTGCTCTTTTTGTGGAAAATCTCAAGAAGAAGTAAATGCATTAATAGCTGGTCCAAATGGAATATATATATGTGATGAATGTATAGATCTTTTTGGTGATCTAATAGAAGATAATTTAAATAAAGAGACAAAAAAAGATATTAAAAACTTAAATGATATTCCAACACCAAAACTAATAAAATCAGAACTTGACAAATATATAGTCGGTCAAGATAAAGCTAAAAAAATAATTTCTGTTGCTGTTTATAATCATTATAAAAGAATTGCTGCGGGAAAAAACTTTGAAGACATTGAAATAGATAAATCAAATGTTTTAATGGTTGGCCCTACTGGAACTGGAAAAACTTTAATAGCTCAAACCTTAGCAAGAATTTTAGATGTTCCTTTTGCAATTGCTGATGCAACTCCATTAACAGAAGCAGGATATGTTGGAGATGATGTTGAAAATATTATTTTAAGACTCTTACAATCGGCTAACTTCGATGTTGAAAAAGCTCAAAAAGGAATAATATATATAGATGAAATCGATAAAATAACAAGAAAATCACCAAATCCTTCAATAACAAGAGATGTTTCAGGTGAAGGAGTTCAACAAGCCTTGTTAAAGATAGTAGAAGGTACTGTTGCTAATATTCCCCCTCAAGGTGGTAGAAAACATCCTTATCAAGAGTTCATAAAAGTTGATACTTCAAATATATTATTTATAGCAGGTGGAGCTTTTGATGGTCTTGTAGATATTATTAAAAAAAGAACACAATCATCAACAATGGGTTTTGGTGCAGATATAAAATCAAAGAAAGCCTTAAGAGATGGTGAATTTTTATCTATGGCAACACCTGATGATTTAGTTCATTTTGGATTGATTCCAGAATTTGTAGGAAGATTTCCTGTTTTGAGTACTTTAGGTGATTTAAATGAAAATGATTTAGTTAGAATAATTAAAGAACCAAAAAATGCCATTTTAAAACAATATACAAAAATGTTGGATTTAGATGATATAGAAATAGAATTTACAGATGATGCATTAATAGAAATCGCAAAAACAGCTTTAAAAAGAGGCACTGGTGCAAGAGCCTTAAAAAGTGTTTTTGAAGAAGTTATGATTGATATAATGTATGATGCACCAGATATAAAAGATGAAATTGATAAAATAATAATAGATGAAAATGTTGTAAAGAATGAAAAACAAGCTATATTAATAAAGAAAAAATCTGCTTGAGGTGATCATATGGAACCTATAATATTAGGAATTGAAACATCCTGCGATGAAACATCTGTAGCTTTATTAAAAGGAAAACACGAAATATTATCTGATATAATCATCTCTCAAATAGATATACATAAAATTTTTGGTGGTGTAGTACCAGAAGTAGCTTCAAGAAAACATATAGATTTTTTATATAAAATAACAAAAGAAGTATTTCAAAAAGCAAATATTAAATATGATGATATAGATGCAATTGCAGTTACTTATGGTCCTGGATTAGTAGGCTCTTTACTTATGGGTTTAAATTTTGCTAAATCTTTAAGTTTTTCTTTAAATAAACCTTTAATAGGAGTTAATCATTTAATGGGTCATATTTATGCAAATTTTTTAGCTTTTAAAGACTTAAAACCACCTTTTATTGTTTTATTAGTTTCTGGTGGCCATACAATGATAATACATGCAAAAGATTATATGGATTTTGAAATAATTGGGAAAACTAGAGATGATGCTGCTGGAGAAGCTTTTGATAAAGTTTCTAAAATGATGAATACAGGTTATCCAGGTGGACCCGTAATAGATAGACTGGCAAAAATGGGTAAAAATATATATAAATTTCCTAAACCATTATATAATAATGGTTATGATTTTTCTTTTTCTGGATTAAAAACTTCTGTATTATATTTTTTAAAAGAACATAGTCAAGCAAATATCGAAGATATTGCTTGTTCATTTCAAGAATCTCTAATAGATACCCTTGTACATAAAGTTGTTAAATATTCAAATGATTCTGGAGTTAAAAAAGTAGTTATAGCCGGTGGTGTTGCAGCTAATTCTTTATTGAGATCTAAATTTGATGGAATAAAAAATATAAATATTTATTATCCAAATCTGAAATATTGTACAGATAATGCCGCTATGATAGCAAGAGCAGGATATGAAAAATTTATAAGAAATCAATTTTCAGATTTAAATTTAGATGCTATACCTAATTTAGGACTTAAGGAGTTATAAAATGGATTTAATTAACAAAAAAGGGCTTGCACCAATGGCAGATTATAGTGATTATATATTCAGAAAAATCTGTGTAGATCATGGAGCTGAATTTACAATCACAGAAATGATATCCTCAGATGCTATAATAAAAAATATAAAACCAACTTTCAAACTTTTACCACATGAAGATGAAAAAAATATTGGAATCCAATTATTTGGAAATTCTCCATCTGTAATGTCAGATGCTGCTAAAATAGTTGAAAATTACGGTGATTGGATAGATATAAATGCCGGCTGTCCAGTAAAAAAAGTTGTTAAAAGAGGTGCTGGTTCAGCATTATTAAAAGATTTAGATAATTTATCAAATATAATATTCTCTATAAAAAAGAAGGTTAGCATTCCAGTAGGAGTAAAAGTAAGAATCGGTTATGATAGTTTTATTTTAGATGAAATACAAAAAAAAGTAGAAGATGCTGGTGCGGATTATTTAATAATACACGGAAGAACAAGAGAAGAATTTTATAAAGGAATTGCAAGAAGAGATTTTTTCCCAAATATAAAAGAAAAATCTAAAATACTTATAGGCGGTTCTGGAGATATATTTGAAAAAGAAGATATAGATTATTATTTAAATGAAATTAAAACTGATTTTATAATAATCGCAAGAGGTGCAATAGGAAACCCTTGGATTTTTGAAAATAAAATTCCAAATATCCATGAAAAATTTGAATTATGTTTAAAACATTTAGATTCTTTGATATTAGATTCAAAAAATGAAAAAAATGGTGTAGACAGATTTAAAAAATTTTTAGTTGGATATACTAAAGGTATAAAAGGTTCAAAAGAATTAAGAAGTAATCTATCAAAACTTTCTTCTTTTAAAGAAGTCAAATCACATTTAAATGATATTTTAACAATAAATGAATTACACAACTTGTAGAATAAAAAGCGAATTTAATAATTCGCTTTTTATTTATGCTTGCTCATCAAAAAGAATTCCTTCTAAATCATTTAATGCTTTGGCAAGTTTTATAGAAGTTTCAGGTGGTATCTGTCTTATAACTTCTTTAGTATCCTTATCAACAATCTTTACAACAACCATATCAACATCATCATTAACTTCAAATTTTGCTTCAGAATTAAAAATTTTCTGAATTTTATCGAGCTTTTTTTGAAGTATATTTGTGATATCTTTTAAAGATGAATTGTTTTCAGAATTTTTTTCTTGATTTTTGGTATATTTTCCAATTTCATCTTTTTGAATGGGTGTTTTGTTAATTTTATTATCATATTTCTGATAATTATTCATAGAAACATCCCTGATTTCCATATTAACCCCTCCTTGGATTATTTAAAAATAAGATCTATCATTTATATATCGTCAATTTCTGAAAAATCTTTATTTTTTGAAAATATACTTACTGTATTTTTCCCTCTACTTTTAGAAATATAACTTGCAATATCTGCTCTTTCTATCAATACTCTATAATCATCTATATTTTCACAATTTTTCTTAGTTGAAATTCCAAATGAAGCCGATACTTCAAATCCATAACATAGACTAACTCTTTCATTTATAGATTTCCTAAGTCTTTCAGCTATATCATATGCTAAAACTATATCTGTTTTTGGTAAGATTATTATAAACTCTTCTCCACCGTATCTACCAATTATATCAGTTATTCTAAGATTCATATTTAAATCTCTTACTATAGCTTTTAATATTTCATCACCTTTTTTATGTCCATATGTATCATTTATTTTTTTAAAATCATCTATATCTAACATTATTAAAGATAAAGGTAGTTCTTCTCTTTTTGCTTTTATAAATTCTTCTTTTAATCTTAAATATAAATACCTTCTACTATAAGCCCCTGTTAAATAATCTTGAATAGAATTTTGTTGATGAATAATCCTGTTCAAAGTACCCGATAAATAATCATCTAATATTATTAAAGTATCAAATATATTTTCAAATATTTTAAGATTTAAAAGTAAATTTTCATTTTTTAAATAATATTTAATTGAATAATCTTTATAATTTGAAATAAAAAATATTTCAAATGGTGTTATAGATAATTTTTCATTATTTGGAATAAGCATTTCATAAGAAGTTGTAGATTGTGCTTCAAAAATTTCTGTATCTACTTTTATATAAATATCTGATATTGGAAATTTTTTCTTAATAAAATTTAAAATAGCATCTAATATTTCTTGCACATTATCCATAGATATTATTTTAGTTGATATATTTATAAGATCATCATAAAATTTTAGATCCTTTATTTCATTATAATTTATATTATATTTTAATGATTCATTTACATTTTCAATAAAATCAACAAAATTTCTACTCAAAATATTAATTTTAAAACTCATCCCCATATTTTTATAGGCTAAAACAGATAATCTATAATATTTAAAAGCTCTTAAAGTATCTTTTTTTACTTTATAAAAATTTGAAAGACCTTCATAAACTAATGCTAAACTTAATTTGTAACCATTTTCTTTAAAATTTTTTATGACTTTTTCAATATTATATACGAAATTATCTTCTTTTATATTTATAAATTTATAATATAAAAGAAATATACTTTCTTCTATATTTACATCTCCATTACATGTATTTACGAAATTCTTATATATTTTATTTTCATCTTCACTAGTATATATCTCCCAAATATTTTTAAAGAAACTATATTTTTCATTTATATAATAATCAAAATTATTTATATTCACTTTTTTATCTCTTTTATATATACTATTTAATAACTCTAAATAAAAAATATAATAAGTCTGTTTATCTTTTTCTTTTAATGAAATTAAATTTTTATAATATTTTATTTTTCTAATTTCAAAATAAAAATTATCTTCATCTTCGCTATAAAAATAATAAAAAGCTTTTAAAGAATAACATTGTATTTCAACTATTCTATTATTTATAATTCTTGAAAATTTTAGACTTTCATTAACATTATAAAAAAAATCATCTATATTTCCTTTATAAAGACTTATATAGGCTTTATTAAAATATATTTCTGGAAATTTACTTAAATCATTAGAATTTCTAAATATCCCAATAGAATCTTCTATTAAAGAATCGTAATATGCAGGATTTTCTATTTGAAATCTTGTCATTTTTAATATTATTATACCCTTATATTTATTTTCTTTCAATATATTTGAAATATTTAATGCTTCATTTAAATGCTTTAAACAATTTATTTTATCATAAGAATAATAATCAGATAAATTTATTAGCGATCTTATATAAGATCTTGTGAAATTATTATTTTTAGAATTATTTTGATATATTTTTTTTATTTTTTTAAAAATATTTTTATTTATTGAAGAATTATTTTTATTTATATTAGCTTTCAAAAGAATTTCTAAATATAAAATTTTCTGATAGTCTGTGATAGATTTATTAGCAAATTCATTTTTTAATTCTATTATTGCTATATCCGGATCTATTTCTGAATAAAATTTTAGTTTATAATATTTTGTGAAATTGCTTTTTAATTTATTTATATATTTTTTTGCTTCTACAAAATTCTCTGAGTAAATCATATAATCAACATATATACAAATAGCTGTTTCATTATAATAACCATTATCAACAATTTCTTTAAAATAAGGTTTTATTAACTCAAGATTATTCCAATCAAAATAGTATTTTTTTATTTTTTTTGTATATTCAGCGACAATTTTTTCTTTTCGGTTTATTTGCTCAAGATGCCATATAGAAAGCTCAAAATCATTTTCTAATAAATACATATCATTATGAATTTTTAATTTTATTTCTTTTTCTAATTTAGAATAAAAGTAATCTCTATATTTCATATTAAAAAACCTATAAACTCCATTTTCCAATTGTATTATTTCATAATTTAAAAAAATATTAATATTAAATCTTTTCGATAAAATTTTTTCTAATTTTTTTAAACTCATTATAGAAAATGTATATCCGAGTATAGATATATACTTTAATTCTTCTAAACTTATTTTATCCAATACTTTTAAAAGAGAGAAATTTACATCTATATTTTTGTCAAAAATAAATTTATCTTTTATAATCCATTTGTTTTCATAATCATCATATCTAAGTATATTACTATTATACAAATCAGTCATCGTTTTTATGATAATTCCTGGATATCCTTTTGAATAATTATAAAGTTCTTTTGAAAAATAACTATTTTCATTTAAGAATTTATTATCAGTCATAGTCGATAATAAATTATAAGTCTCTTTTAAACTTAATCCTGATATATTATAGTTCATATCAAATTTTTTATTTGAAATTTCTCCATGAGTTACATAAATTATATTTATAGGAATTTTTAAATTACTTTTTTTTATTATATCAATTATTTCATCTATTTTTTTTCTTTTATTTTGATATTCATCTATAATAATTAAATATTTATTTTCTTTAGATAAATCTTTCAATCGATTTATAAGATCTAATAAATCATTTTTTTCAGAA
Source organism: Oceanotoga sp. (assembly GCF_030445905.1). Lineage (NCBI taxonomy): Bacteria > Thermotogati > Thermotogota > Thermotogae > Petrotogales > Petrotogaceae > Oceanotoga > Oceanotoga sp. The sequence goes on from NZ_JASUSU010000005.1 coordinate 26,413, forward strand.
CCAAAAAAATAAAAAATATCTTCATATTTTTTTACATTTAAAACTTTAAAATTTTTTTGAAATTTTAATTTTTTAATTATTAAATTCAATATAGTCGTCTTTCCTGTTCTTTGTTCACCCCAAAATAGTATTTCTTGAAGTAAGTTTTCATTAGAATTTACTTTTTGATAAAGTTCTTCAAGGAGCTCTTTTCTTCCAGTAAATTGAACTTTTTTGAATTTTCTTTTATTTTTTATTTGAAAATAATTTTTAAATTGAGATACACAACTTATATTTTTTTTATCTTCTATATCTCTAAAAAGTTTTTGAATACTATTTAACTTTATATTAAAATTTAAATATTTAATAAATTCTATTAATGAACTTATTAAATTATCTTCAAACTGTTCTTTAATGAGAAATATCTTTTCATTAGAGATATTTCTTAAAATTGGTGCAAAAAAATAAAAATTTTTATTATGGTCTATAAAAAAATCGTCCAAATTTATATAATTCGGAATAAAATTACTAAAATGTACTAAATCATCTAAAATATAGAAAAAATAAGCTATAGAATCAACTATAGCTTTTTCACTTTTTTGACAGAATAAATTATTTTCTTCTCTATATATATAGAAAAGTTCAGGTTTTTTACTTTTTAAATTTATCTTTTCTGGATATATTAAACCATATTCTTTTAGACTTTTAAAATTACCTTCAAATTTTGAAATTATATCAAGATTTAAAAAGTGAAAAGATTCCAACTTCCTCATTCTATAAAGTTTTTCTTCAAAATAAACTATATAGTCGATATAAAATTCATTTTGGTTTAAAATACTAATTATATCATATTTCATTTATCTCCCCTACTTTTTTCCCCTCAAAAAAATTATAACATATTAAAAAATAAAGTTTAATAAATGAAACATTAAAAATCCAACAATAGCAGAAGCAGGAACAGTTAATACCCATGACATAAATATTTCTTTAATTATACCAGTATTTATAGATCCTACACCCCTTGCAAGACCTATACCTATTACAGAACCAACAACTGTATGTGTTGAAGAAACAGGCATACCTAAATTTGAGGCTCCAAGAACTGTTGTTGCAGTTGCAAAATCAATTGTAAATCCTCTCGAATTATTTAATTCTGTTATATCACTTCCAACTGTTTTCATAACTCTTTTTCCCCAAATTGCAACACCTAATGCAATTCCTATTCCACCAAAGGCTAGTATAAACCTTGGTATTTCAACTTCTGATCCAACTGTTCCAGAAATTGAAGCAGCATAAATAGCAGCAACCGGCCCAATAGCATTCGCAACATCATTTGCACCATGAGCTAAAGCAACATAACATGAAGTAACAACCTGAGCTTTTCTAAACATTTTTTCTACAAACATTTCAGGATTTTTTATTTCCCTTTTATTTTTAATAATAATTATCAAAAATGCTATAATACCTCCAGCAGTTCCAAGCAAAATCGCATAAAGAAGTGCTTTTAAAGTTATTGAAAGATGTAAAGCTTTCAATATAAAAGAGAGAGATATTATAAAAAAGGTCAAAGCTAAGTATACAGGAATCCATATTTTTATCTTTTTTTCGAGGTTTTTACCATGAAGAGTTGTTTTAGAAATTATTTTAAATAGAACAAATGACATAATAAGGCCTAATACAGGGGCTACTAACCAACTAACTGTTATAGTAAGAACTTTAGACCAATGTACAGCCCCAAAACCACCAGCAGCTATACCATAACCAACCATTCCACCTACTATTGAATGAGTCGTAGACACAGGCCAAGAGAAAATAGTTGCTGTTACAAGCCATAGAGTTGCTCCTATTAACGCTGCCATAGATCCAATAATTACAATGTTAGGATCTTTTAACAATTCAATATTAACAATACCTTTTCTTATTGTCTCTGTAACTTGACTCCCAAAAAAAGTTGCACCTGCAAATTCTAAAATACCTGCTATAAAAACAGCTTGTTTGGGTGTAATAGCTTTCGCTCCCACTGCAGTAGCCATAGAATTGGCTACATCATTTGCACCTATAGCTAAAGACATTCCAAAACCTATCAACAATCCAAGAACCAGGGTCACATTCAATTAAAATCACTCCCGTTATCCATTTATTAGAATAAATATTCTGTCACTAACATTTTGGCATGTATCGGCTATTTCTGATAAAATTAAAATAATTTGTCTTAAGAAAAATATATCAACAGGATTCATATCATTTTTTTGTGAAAAAAGCCATTTCCCAAATTCAAATATTTTACTATCAATATCTTTTTCATACCATTTTATTTCTGTTATATCTTTAAAATGGGCCTCTAATTTTTCTTTTGAAAAATCAGAATCTATAACTTCTTCTAAAAATTTTACAGATTTTTTAAATAAATCTATCATCTTTTCAACTTCTTCAACTATAGAAAAGATTTTAGCCTTTGCTTCTGGAGTAATTTCAACTTCATTTAAAAGCATTAAACGTCCTATATCTTCAAAACTATCAGCTATTTTATCTTGAATTTCTATATAATCTAATAGATCTACCCTTTCAAATCTATACATATAGCCTCTTTTTAAGTTTTGGCGTATATTTCTTTTTATTTCATCTGCTTCATCTTCAAGAGAATCTATTACATTTACTATATTAGTTATATCTTCATGTTCAAGATACTTTCTAAATAATTCTGGTAAGTAATCAGAAGCATTTTCAATTATTCTTGCATGATTTATTATTTCTGTTATTGGATTAAATTTTTGAAAAACCTTTCCCCATAAAGACATTTTTATTCCCCCCTATTTTATAAACATTGCATCACCGAAAGAAAAAAATCTATAATTTTTTTCTACAGCTTCTTTATATGATTTCATAGTAAATTGATGACCATTAAAAGCGCTTACAAGCATTAATAAAGATGACTTAGGAAGATGAAAGTTAGTTATTAGTCCATCTACAATTTTAAAATTATACGGTGGATATATGTATATATTCGTTTTTCCTGAAAGTTTTTTATTTAATGCATATGATTCTAATGTCCTCACTACTGTTGTCCCAACAGCTATTATTCTTCCACCATTTTTTTTAGTTTCTTCTATTTTGTTTTTAACATCTTCAGATATAGAATAGTACTCTTCATGTATTTGATGATTCCTTATGTCCTCTTCATTAACGGGTCTAAACGTTCCAAGGCCAACATGTAAAGTTACTTCTTCAAGGTCTATACCTTTTTTACTTATTTTATCTAATAATTCTTTTGTAAAATGCAATCCAGCAGTTGGAGCTGCAACAGCTCCTTCAATTTTTGCATAATTAGTTTGATATCTATTATTATCTTCAAGTTTTTTATGAATATAAGGTGGTAATGGAGTTTCTCCAATTTTATTAATTTCATCCCATATATTTTCACCATAAAATTCTAACAATCTTGCTCCATCATCATAATGCTTTATTACTTTAGCTTTTAATTTATTTGAAAATATTAATTCATTTCCTAATTTTATTTTTCCACCAGGTTTTACAAGAGATTTCCATTTATTTCCTTCTCCAATTTTTTCAAGCAATAATATTTCAATTTTTGCACCAGTTGATTTTTTTCCGTATATTCTTGCAGGTATAACTTTAGTATTGTTCACAATTAAAAGATCTTTAGGATTTAAATAATCTATTATTTCTCTGAAAATTTTATGTTCAATTGTTTTTTTTTCTCTATCTAAAATCATTAATTTAGAAGAATCTCTTGGTTCAACTGGATCTTGTGCTATTTGTTCCTGAGGAAGATAATAATCATACTCTTCTATTCTATACATCTATAAACCTCCCAATTTCATACAACAGATTATTATCAAATTCATATTCCGAAAATTTATCATTAGATACAATATTATATTTTAATTTATTTGATATATATATTATAAGTTCATCTGCCGGTGAATTATAATAAACTCTTTTTGAATTACTTAATTCTCTTAAAATATCTCTATCTTCATAATTTAAGATATATTCTATATTTTTATCAAAAACTATTATGCATGGAAAAAAAGCATATTCATTTATATATAAATTATCAATTAAATCTATTAATGTTTTAATTTTATTATTATTTTCAAATCTTATTATATTACTTCCATCTATAATAATGCCTCTTGGATTTGAATTTATAAGTTTATAATGATAATACGAATAACTTTTTAAATGTATATTAATCATTTGTTTTTCATAATTATTTAAACTTTTATATATTTCTTTAATTTTAATATAATATGATTTTTTAGATAATAAAGGATTTAATCCTAAAATTTCATCAAGAATATTTTGAATAAAAGGACTTTTAGAATCTATTGGAAAATATGTCATCAAATAATATAGATCCCTATAATCTTTAAATTTTAATTTTTTTAAAATAATTTTTGAATCATAAAATTCTACATCATATTTTTTTAAACCTTCATTATATTTACCAGGCGGAAATTTATCTGGATATATTAAAAATTTTATATTCTGTAAGGTTTCATCTTTTAAATTATAATGTTTTTTTATATCTTCAAATCTATTTTCGGTTGGTTTTTTTAAAACATGCATCACTAAAAATTGAAAATCATTTAAATGTTTTCTTGGTATTTTTCTTTCCGCATCATTTCCAAGAACTCTGTATATCCAAAACATTCTTCTATTATCAAGTTCTTTAGGCTTTTTTATATAAAAACTTGCAAGATTAAATATTTTTTTCATTCTTTTTACATGTTCATAATAATCTTTTTCATTCAAAACATTAATTATTCTTTGAATAGACATTAACTATTCGCCCTTATCTCCATTATATTACCATCTTCTACAATTTCATCTTTTCCAGCAAGCCTACTTAATCCTTGTTTTCTAGCTTCTTCATCATTTCCAGCTACTATTAAATCTTCATATTTGATAACTTCAGCTTTTATAAAACCTTTTTCTAAAGCAGAATGTATTGCTCCAGCAGCTTTTTTCATATTAGTCCCTTTTTTTATAGTCCAAGCTCTAACTTCATCTTTACCAACAGTAAAATAAGAAATTAAACCTATATGATCATAAACTACCTTTGATAATCTTGATATACCTGGTCTTTCTATATTGAGCTCTTCCATAAACATTTTTCTTTCATCTTCATTAAGTTCTACAAGATCAGATTCTATTTTTCCAGATATGTCTATATAAGCAAAATTATTGTCTTTACAAGTAGATATTAATTCTTCTTTTTGAGAGTAATCATCAGAATCATGTTGATTTTCATCAATATTCACAACAGCTATTATTGGTTTTAAAGTAAATAAAGACAATGAACTTATTAATTTTTTTTCTTCTTCATTTAATTCATAGTTACTTGCAAATTTTTCTTCCATTAAAAGATTCTTAATTCCTTCTAAAATTTCATTTTCTTTTATCTCATCTTTAGATGCTTTATTTTTCTTTATTGAAATTTCAAGTCTTGCCAACCTATTCTCAACAACTTCTATATCTCTTATTATAAGTTCTGCAATTAAAGTATTTAATTGTTTTAATGGAGTTTCATTATTATCTGGATATGGAACTTCATCATTTTCAAAAGCTCTTATTACAAGTATCATAGAATCAACATTTTGAATCATTTGTAATATTCTACTTTTTTCTTTTTGATCTGAAGAAGAATCAAAACTTGGTATATCAACAAAATCAAGTTCAGCATACGTAGTTTTTTTGGGTTGATATATTTCTGAAAGTTTTTCTATTCTTTCATCTCTTATAAAAGCTCTTTTTTCTTCTGAGTTAACTTTATAAGATCCATCATATGGTGTATCTGTTAATAAAGAAAAAATAGTTGTTTTTCCACTCATTGGTAATCCAAAAATTCCTATTTTCATATTAATTCCTCCTGAAATTTCTCATCATATTCATTTCCTATATAATTTATTTCTATATCTCTATATTTAATATCTTCATTATATTTTATTTTTATTTCTAATCTATTTTTTGGGGTTAAATAATCTAAATATTCAGCCCATTCTATAAGGTAAATACCCTCTTCATCATTAAAAAGATCTATATATTCTATTTCATAAGGATCAGCAATCCTGTACAAATCAGCATGATATATTTTGATATCCTCACCATATTCATTCATTATAGAAAAAGTTGGACTCGAAACATAATCTATTTCTTTTAATATATTTTTTATTAAAAATTGTGAAAATGTTGTTTTACCTGCACCTAATTCTCCAAAAAGCAGAATTTTATCGCCCTTTTTTATCTTCAAAGAAAGTTTTTTAGCTATATTTTTAAAATCATTTAAATCAACTTTTTTATATATTATTTTTTATACCTCCCTTTAATAATCCTTCTATATTTTATCATCATAAATGAATTTATATGTATTTTTTTACTTTTTTTCTTGTAAATATTACATAACAAAAAAAGGATATCTTAATTGATATCCTCTTGATTTATACAACTTCATTTATTGGTTTTTTATCAGATAATAAAAGATCTATATCTTTTGCGACCATTAATGACATTTCATTTCTAGTTTCAACGGTTGCAGATCCTATATGTGGTGATAAAACAACATTATTTAATTTTTTCAATCCTTCTGTAAGATTAGGTTCAAATTCATATACATCTAAACCTGCTCCGCTAATTTCATTATTTTTTAATTTTTCGAATAGAGCTTTTTCATCTATTATTGCACCTCTTGCAGTATTTATTATATAAGAATTTTTTTTCATCATATCCAATCTTCTTTTGTTTATAATATGATGCGTATCTTCAGTTAAAGGCATATGAAGACTTATAAAATCACATTCTCTCATTATATAATCAATATCTGAATATAACACTTCTAAAGATCTTTCTGTATCATCATCAAGTCTTTTTCTTTTATAATAAAATACTTCCATATCAAATCCTTTAGCTCTCTTAGCAAAAGCTCTTCCAATTCTCCCAAAGCCTATAACTCCTAATTTTTTTCCAACTAAATTACTACCTAAAAATAATTCAGGTTCCCAACCTTTAAATTTTCCTTCTCTAACAAATTTATCAGATTCTACTATTCTTCTTGAAATTGACATAAGTAAAGTCCAAGCTAAATCAGCTGTTGCATTTGTTAAAACATCGGGAGTATTTGTAACTTTTATTCCCAATTCTTTGGCTGTTTTTACGTCGATATTATTATATCCAACAGCATAATTTGATATTATTTTTACTCTATTTTTTTTAGATCTCAAAATATCACTATCTATTTTATCAGATAACAAAGTAACTACAGCATCATTTTCTTCAAAAATATTAATAAGTTCATTTTTTGTGAGTTGTCTATTTTCATTATTTACCCAAACTTCATATTTATTTTTCAAAAAATTAATTCCTTTTTCTGGTATCCTATAAGTAAATGCTACTTTTTTCAATATTATCACTCCTCTTTATTTTCTTGAAATTCCAATATATAAATAAAAATAGTTTACATAAATATGATAACATAATTCGGAGGGATTTTATGGTACAAAAAAATAAAAAATTTTGGAGTTATTTTATAATAACTTTAGGTATATTTGTAAACTCATTTGGTTGGGCAGGTTTCTTAATTCCTTCCAAAATCGTTGGTGGTGGTTTTACAGGGCTTTCAACTATAATATACTATGCAACTAAAATTCCTGTAGGGATATCTATAGCTGTCTTAAATACTATTTTAATAATTATAAGCGTTAAAATAGTTGGAGCTAAATTTGGGTTCAAAACTTTATATGGAATATTTTTATCTGCTTTTTTTGTATTTTTATTACAAGGTTTTATAAAAGAACCTTTAGTAAAAGACTCTTTTATGGCTACAGTTATTGGAGGATTTTTATCTGGAGCAGGAGTAGGAATTTATTTTTATGAAGGTGCAAGTACAGGTGGGACAGATCTAATAACAATGATTATAACTCATTATAAAGATATATCCCCTGGAAAAGTTTTTTTTATTTTAGATTTAATTATAATTGGAAGTTCTTATATAGTTTTTAGATCTGTTGAAACTATGATATATGGTTTTGTAACTATGGCAATAGCTGCATATACAATAGACATGATATTAGAAGGAAGAAAGCAAACTTCTCAAATTCTTATCATTTCAGATAAGTATGATGAAGTTTCAAATAAAATAAGCGAAGAGATTAAAAGAGGTATTACTCTTTTAAAAGCTAAAGGTTGGTATACTAAAAATGAAAAAGAAGTTATACTTGTAATAGTTAGAAAAAAAGAAGTTCAATGGGTATTAAGAAGTATCCATCAAATAGATCCTGATGCTTTTATATCTATATCAAATTCTTCAAGTGTTTATGGCCAAGGTTTTGACAAATTAAAATATTAAAGGAGCAAATTATATGTTAAAATTATTCTTAACCTTTTTCAAAATATCAGCATTAACTATTGGTGGTGGTTATGCTATGGTACCAGTAATACAAAAAAATCTTGAAAAAAAAGGTTGGATGTCTGATGAAGATTTTTATACACTTCTAACAATAGCTCAAGCATTACCAGGTCCAATAGCTTTTAACATATCTTGGCTTACTGGGAAAAAATTAAATGGATTTAAAGGAGCTCTTTTTGCAAGTTTAGGGGTTATGATACCACCATTTTTTGCAATAGTTTTAGCTTCGAGTATAATAATGAAATATCAAGATAATATATATCTACAAAGATTTTTAAGGGGTGCCTATGGAGCTCTTTTGGGAATGATATCAGGATTAGTTTATAAATTATATAAAAATCAATCCTGGAATTTATATAAAATTATGTTAATAATATTTTCTTTAATAATTGTTTATATGAAATCAGATTTGATGATCCCTATTTTCGTAGCAATAGTATTATTTGCTTATATAAAAGAAAATCGTGGTTGTGATAAAAAATGTTAAAAATGATAATGATATTCTTTAAAGTTGGTTTTATTTCATTTGGTGGTGGATGGTCAGCAGTTGGGATTTTCAGAGAAGAAATAGTTAATAATGGATTATTATCTTTAGAAAAGTTCAATGAAGCTGTTTCAATTGCTCAAATGACACCAGGACCAGTTGCAGTTAACGTAGCTACTTATGTTGGTTATAGTGCTTATGGATTTATAGGAGGACTTTTAAATACTATTTTTTTAATATTGCCACCTATAATATTATTTTACATTGGCTTATTCATATTAAAAAAGATAAATGTAAATAGAAAAAATCTTTTAAACTCTTTAAAATTAGGTACTGTTCTTTTAATTTCATTTAGCCTTATAAGTCTTACCGAAACTGTATTTTTAAATAAAGAATACAGTACATTTATAATTTCAGCAATTTCTTTTATTTTTTTCATATTTACTAAAATAGATCCAATATATATTATATTAGCTTCAGCTTTTTCAGCTATTTTTATTTTAAAATAAACGGAGTTGATAAAAATAAAAAGTAAAAAAATCTCTTTATATGCTATATTTGTATGTTTAATGATATTATTTTCTTGGATTTATATTCCTTTACCAATGGGTATACCCTTTACTTTTCAAGTATTTGGTGTATTATTAATATCTTTTATCCTGAAAAAAAACTCATGGAAAATATTAGGTATATATTTAATACTTGGTATATTAGGTTTGCCTGTTTTTTCTGGTTTTAATAGTGGAATAGGTACTTTACTTGGACCAACAGGTGGATTTTTGATTGGATTTTTTATTTCTTCATTTATTTATTTTTTTAATTTTAATAATTTAATTTCTGGTATATTTCAAATAATAATAATATATATAACTGGAATATATTTTTTTAAAGTTTATAAAGATATAGATATATTTTTAGCAATAAAAATTCTTGTTCCAACATTTATTTGGTTAGATATATTCAAATTAATACTCGCTTTAATAGTTTATAAAATATTTTTAAAATACATGAATAAAGGGATTGATTTATAATCAATCCCTTTTTATTTATTTCATTATTTTTTCAAATGTTTTTCTATTTCAAGAACTAATGCCTCTGCTGATGCAACATTAGTAGCAAGAGGTATATTATGAACATCACAAATTCTAAGAAACGCTGAAACATCTGGTTCATGTGGTTGAGCTGTAAGAGGATCTCTTAAAAAAATAACAAAATCGATATCTCCAGTAACTAAAAGAGCACCTATTTGTAAATCGCCACCAAGAGGACCAGAATTGAATGTTTTAATATCGAGTCCTATTTTTTCTTCTATCAATGTTCCAGTAGTTTTAGTAGCAAAAAGATTACATTGCCCAAAAACATGTTTCCACTCTTTAACAAACATAACTAAATCTAATTTTTTCTTATCATGAGCTATTAAAGCAACATTCATTTTATCACCTATATATCTTTCTTGCTCATAGCAAGAATTAATTTTACAGTATTTTCAACATCTTCATATGAAACAACTTCATGTGGTGTATGTATATATCTTGTAGCTATTGATATTGTACTTACTGGAATTCCTGCTTTAGTCTTTTGATATCCAGCTGCATTAGTTCCTCCAAATAACAATACTTCCATTTGATAAGGGATTTTTTCTTCAATTGCAGTTTCCTTAATAAAATCAACAACTTCTCTATCGCTTATAGAAGCTGAATCTTTTACTTTTATACATGGTCCTCTATCAAGTTCCATAGATATTCTTTTAAGACCTTTAGGAGTATCTCCAGCCATAGTTACATCTATTGCAATTGCCATATCTATATCATAGTCATAACCTGCAACACTTGCTCCCACAAGACCAACCTCTTCTTGTACTGTAAATGCAAATATAATATTGTTTTTATTATCTTTAATACCTTTAATAGCTTGTATCATAATTGCACAAGCTATTCTATCATCCATAGCTTTAGAAATCAATCTATTACCAAGATCAACAAAATTCGCATCATATGTACCAAATGTTCCAATAGGAGCTATTTTCTCAGCTTCTTCTCTGTTAGAAGCACCGATATCTATAAATATACTATCCATACTTAAAGATGTATTATTTTCTCTTAATTCCTTTAGCGTTTCTCCTTCAACTCCAGCAACACCTGTAACACCATTAAATTGAAGTCTTGTTCCCAATAAAATAGTTGGATTTACTCCACCAACAGCATCAACTTTTAAAAATCCTGTTTCTGTAATATGAGTAACAACAAGACCTATTTCATCCATATGTCCATCAAATAATATAGTTTTATCTGATTGACCTTTTTTAATAGCTATTAAATTACCCAACTTGTCTATTTTTATATCATCAACATAATCCTTTATTTCATTAATTATAAATTCTCTCACCTTATCTTCTCTTCCACTTGGAGAATATATTTCTGTTATATTTTTTATTAATTCTTTCATAATTAAAAAATCCTCCCTTCTGAAATTAATGATTTAACTAGCTTTACAACTCCATCATAGTCATCAAGACTTATTATTGTATTAGGAGAATGTAAATATCTACAAGGAACAGAAATAACTCCACAAGGTATTCCATACATACTTCTTGAAAGTCTTGCAGCATCAGTTCCTCCAGCAGTTCTCATTTTATGCTGATAGATTATATTTAAATCTTGAGCTGTATTTACAATGTTTTCATATATTTTTTTATCCAATACAACTCCAGAATGCATGAAAGTTAAAACCGGACCATTTCCAATATGAGTTGCCCATTTTTCAGGCTCATTTTCAGGATTATCTCCAGCTGTCGTACCTTCTAAAATCAAAGCAGCATCTGGCTTAACATATTCAGCCGCTGAACCACTACCTCTAAGACCTGTTTCTTCTTGAACTACAAAACAAAAATAAGTATCATATTCTGGTTTCAAATCATTTTCAAACAAAAAATCTATAGTATCAAGCATTACAGAACAACCAGCTCTGTCATCAAAAGCTTTACAAAGAGCATGTCCATCACTTTCAATATAATCGACATCAAATGTAACCATATCTCCAAGATTAACTTTACTCTTCGCATTTTCATCATTTGTAAAGCCGGCATATAATTTTATTTCAGAATAATTAGCAACAGCACTTGTATCTTTTTCAAGATGTATAGGTTTTGAATTTATTACCGCACTTATCTCTCCGTTTATTAAAAGTCTTTGAGCTTTAACAACTCTTGGATCGATACCTCCTACTGGAGAAATTCCAAAAGTTCCATCTTTGTTTATCTTAGTAATCAAAAATCCTACTTCATCCATATGTGCAGCAACCATTAATTTTTTTTGAGGATTATTTCCTTTTTTAAAAACTATCAAATTACCCATACAATCTTCTTTTATTTCATCTATTTTACCTTCAATTTTTTCTTTTATATAATCTCTTACCTTTTTTTCTTTTCCAGATGGACCATGAATTTCAACTAATTCTTTTAAATATTTTCTCATCTTTTTTTCCCCTCTTTCATAGCAAAAAGTGCGAGAAGTTTTGAAGATGCATCTATATCACTTAAATCAACACATTCAACTGGACTATGCATATTATATATTGGAACGGATACCAATCCTGTTTTAACTCCTGTTTTTGTCATTTGAACGACATCAGTCTCTGTCCCTGTTCTCATAGGAAGAACTTCTACTTGATGTTTTATATTTTCATCTTTACATATTTTTATTAATAAATCAAAAACTTCATCGTTTATAGCCGATCCTCTTGCAATTGCAGGTCCTTTGCCTAACAACATCGTTTCAACATTTGCCGGTAAGTCTTCAGAAAAAGTAACATCTACTATTATTGCAGACTCAGGAAAAATATCATATGCTGTCCCTTTAGCTCCAACAAGCCCAACTTCTTCTCCCTTATTGAATGCAAGATGCAATTCTCCATCAAATTTAAAATCTTTTAAATAATCTAATGCTTTCAAAAGAACTGTAACTCCCACTCTATTATCAAGAGATTTTCCGGTAATTACACCATTTTGTAGTTCCTTTGATTCCATTTTAATATACCCCATATCACCAACATCTATATCCTTTGTGCCTCCAGAAATAGAAAAATCTATAAACAATTCATCAAATGATGGTGACTTACTTTTATTTTTAGCATTCTGAAGATGTGGAGCAAGCATACCTATAACTCCAATTTTCTCTTTTCCATTTTTAACAAAATAAATTCTTTTTGAAATTAAAACTCTTGGATCTACTCCACCAATCATTTCAACTCTAGCAAAACAATCATCAACAATTTTTGAAATAACAACTCCAATTTCATCAACATGCGCAAAAAAACCAATTTTTTTACCTGTATTTCCATATTTTGCAATTAAATTACCTGTACCAGATTTTCTCAGTTCTATATCTTTAAAATTCTCTTTTATAATGTTTTCTATCAGATCAAATGTATAACTTTCATATGAACTAACTCCAAAAGAGTTTGAAAGTTTCATCAATACTTCTTTTGTATCCATGAAAAAACCTCCTAAAAATTAAAATTAGATCTCAAGCTGTTCTACCAAAGCTTCATCTCCAGTTGTTCTTATAGAAACAGGTGTTTCAGGCCATTGATAATTAAAAAGAGGTATTTCTGCTATTTCTATAAGAGAAGATTCCATTTGTGAAGCGATTATAAAAACATTTCTTTTATTACTCAAACCAGCTCTTATTATTCCAGCTACTTTACCAAAAACAATTACACTTCCACCAGCATTAACCTCTGCACCTTTATTAATATTACCAAAAATAATTATATCTCCCGGATTTTCTATGACTTGTCCAGATCTGACATGTTTTCTAAAAATTTTTGTACTGGAGAGATTCAATTCTTTTTTTGATTTTTTTACTGAAGGTAAATCACCAAAATACGCCCCTGCAAGTTGTAAATTCAAAGTAGATGCAAACTTAGCTACTTTAGGTAACAAATTATACTGAGTATCATCTTTTAAATAAATATAAAAAGAGTCACCCATCTTAAAAAAGTTTTTCATCATATTCAATTTCTTTTGAAACTGTTCAAATAACTCTTTTTGAGTGCAACCTTCTTCAAAAAAGAAAATAATGTCACCATCAATTATTTTGGCGTATATGAAATCATCCATATCTTCACTCCCCCCAAAATTCTTCTTCTATCATATAATACCACAAAAAAAGAAAACACTTAATAGTCCAAATAAATAAATAAGAGCCAAATAGAATGAAATTTTTTTCATTATTCTTTTAAAAGTATTCAATAATAATCTTTTGCAAGTTTGTAATATTAAAAATAATAATGTAAAATATAAGATGTAAAATGATTCTGGGGGTGTTTTCTATGGCAGAACGTGAAGATAAAAATTTAATAAGCGAAAAAGAAAAATGGCAAAATTCTGTAAACAAAGCATTATCAAAGTTTCCAGAGAGAAAAGAAAAATTTGAAACAACATATGGAGAAGAATTAAAAAGAATTTATACTCCTGAAGATATTGAAAATTTAAATTATTCTAAAGATCTTGGATTTCCAGGCCAGTATCCTTTCACAAGAGGTGTACAGCCTACAATGTACAGAGGAAGATTTTGGACCATGAGACAATACGCTGGATTTGCTTCAGCCGAAGAATCAAATAAAAGATATAAATATTTATTATCTCAAGGACAAACAGGTCTTTCGGTTGCTTTTGATCTTCCCACACAAATTGGATATGATTCAGATGATGATATGTCTGATGGAGAAGTTGGAAAAGTTGGTGTTGCTATTGATTCTTTAGAAGATATGGAAATTCTATTCAATGAAATTCCTTTAGATAAAGTATCTGTATCAATGACAATAAATTCAACTGCTTCAGTATTATTATCAATGTTAATAGCCGTAGCAGAAAAACAAGGTGTAAAACCTGAACAATTAAGAGGTACTATACAAAATGATATATTAAAAGAATATATCGCAAGAGGTACTTATGTATTCCCTCCAGAACCTTCAATGAAAGTAATAGTTGATATTTTTGAATATGGTTCAAAAAATTTACCAAAATTTAATCTCATAAGTATATCTGGATATCATATTAGAGAAGCTGGTGCAAATGCAGCTCAAGAAGTTGCTTTTACACTTGCAGATGGTATCTCTTATGTTGATGCTGCAATAAAAGCTGGATTAGATGTAGATGTTTTTGGAAATAACCTTTCTTTCTTTTTTAATGCTCATAATAATTTTTTAGAAGAAATAGCAAAATTTAGAGCCGCAAGAAGATTATGGGCAAAAATAATGAAAAATAGATTTAAAGCAAAAAGCGAAAGAGCTATGAAATTAAAATTTCATACTCAAACAGCAGGTTCAACCTTAACGGCACAACAACCTATGAATAATGTTGTTAGAGTAGCTTTACAAGCATTATCAGCAGTTATGGGCGGAACACAATCTTTGCATACAAATTCATATGATGAAGCATTGGGATTACCAACAGAAGAGTCTGCAACAATTGCCTTAAGAACTCAACAAATAATAGCATATGAATCTGGAGTAACTAATACAATAGATCCATTTGCTGGTTCTTATGTTATTGAAAAACTAACAAATGATATAGAAGAACAAGCTATGAACTATATTGAAAAAATAGATGAAATGGGTGGAATGGTAAAAGCTATAGAAAATGGTTATATACAGAAAGAAATCTTAAATTCAGCTTATGATGCTCAATTAAAGATTGAAAACAAAGAAGATATAATCATAGGTGTTAATAAATTTGAAACTGATCATGAACCTCCACGCGAAATATTAAAAGTTAATCCTGAAATGGAATTAAAACAGAAAGAAAAATTAAAAAAATTAAGACAAAATAGAGACAATGATTTAGTAAAGAAAAATCTTGATTCTCTAAAAAATGCTGCAAAAAATAATGAAAATGTTATGCCATTCATATTAGAATGTGTAAAATCTTATGCAACACTTGGAGAAATAACTAATGTTTTAAGAGAAATCTATGGTGAATTCAACGAGTCGGTAATTCTATAAAAGGAGTGCATTTTTATGGATAGAAGAATAAGAGTTGTAATAGGAAAACCAGGTTTAGATGGTCATGATAGAGGTGCAAAAGTTGTTTCAAGAGCTTTGAGAGATGCCGGTATGGAAGTGATATATACAGGTATAAGACAAACACCATCAGAAATAATTGAAACTGCCCTTGAAGAAGACGCTGATATAATAGGACTTTCAATTTTATCTGGAGCACATATAAGGTTATGTGAAAAAGTAATAGAAATAATGAAAGAAAAAGGATTAGATAATGTTCCACTTTTCCTTGGAGGTATTATACCAGAAAATGATATACCACAACTAAAAAAAATAGGAGTTACTGAAGTATTTGGACCTGGTACTTCTTTAAATCTTATTTCTACAAGGGTGAAAGAAATTGTTTTGGGAAAAGAAGTTTAATGATATAATCGAAAGTTTTAAAAATAAAAACAAATACGCTTTAGCTAAAATGATAACTTTAGTAGAAAATAATCCAGATGATGCTTGGAAAATAATTTCCAAACTTCCTAAAAATAAATCTCCTCACATAATAGGAATAACAGGTTCTCCAGGAGCTGGAAAAAGTACTATGGTATCAAAACTGGTTGAAAAATACTCAGAAAAAAATCAAAAAATCGGAATAATTGCAGTGGATCCAAGTAGTCCATTTACTGGCGGAGCATTTTTAGGTGATAGAATAAGAATGAGAACTTTAAATCCTGAAAATGTTTATATAAGAAGTGTTGCTTCAAGGGGATCTGTTGGAGGATTATGTGACTCAATATTTGATATAGTAGATGTGATGAGTTCATATGGTTTTGATAAAATAATAATTGAAACTGTAGGAGCCGGCCAATCAGAAATAGAAGTTGTCTATGTTGCTGATACTATATTATTAGTCATGTCACCTGATTCTGGTGATGAAGTACAGATGTTTAAAGCTGGAATAATGGAAATAGCTGATTCATATATAGTAAACAAAATAGATCTCCAAAGTGCTAATAGATTTTTAACACAATTAAAAAACACATTAAATCTTGAATACGAAGAAAAACATTTAAGAGAAATATTTGGTATAAGTGCAATAATGAATAAAGGATTAGATGAGGTAATTGATTGGATAGATAAACATAAACAAAATTTATATAAAACAAATGAAATAGAAGATAGAATAAAAAGAAGAAAAGTTAGAAGAACAAGAAGTAACATAATAAGAAAACTTGATTATACAATAAAAGATTATAAAATAGAAGAAGAAAACTTATTTGAACTGAAAGATAATTTAATAAAAAAATTAACTGGAGGTAAATCAAATGACTAAAATAGATCATATAGGTATTGCTGTAAATTCAATCGAAGAAGCATTACCTTTATATAAAAATTTGTTAAAAATAGAACCTTCTGGAGAAGAAATATTAGAAGATAGAGGATTGAAAGTAGTTTTTTTAGAGATAGGAGATACAAGAATTGAATTATTACAACCTATATCAGATAATTCAGAAGTTTCAAAATTTTTAGAAAAAAGAGGAAATGGATTTCATCATATAGCTTATAAAGTTGAAGATGTTTCAAAAGCTATAGAAGAAGCCAAAAATATGGGTTTTAAGCCTCTATCCGATGTTCCTAAAGATGGGGCACATAATACATTAGTTGCTTTTCTACATCCTAAATCTGCAAACGGGATTTTAACAGAACTTGTCCAACACAAATAGGGAGGTCATTAAAATGGCTGATGAGCAGTTAAAAAATATTCTCGGAGAGTTTCATGAAAAAAAAGATAAACTCTCACTTGGTGGCGGTAAAGATAAAATTGAAAAACAACATGAAAAAAATAAATTAACCGCAAGAGAAAGATTAAATCTATTTTTAGATGAAAATTCTTTTGAAGAAATTGACAAATTTGTAAAACACAGAAGTACTTATTTTGGATTAGATAAAAAAGAATTTCCATATGATGGAGTTGTAACCGGTTTTGGAACTGTAAATGGTAAAAGAGTTGCCGTTTTTTCTCAAGACTTTACAGTACAAGGTGGATCATTGGGAGAAATGCATGCAAAAAAAATAATGAAAGTCCAAGATATGGCGTTAAAATTTGGAGTACCTATAATAGGAGTAAATGATTCAGGTGGAGCAAGAATTCAAGAAGCAATAGATGCTTTATACGGTTATGGTGGAATTTTCTATAGAAATACTATTTCTTCAGGAGTAATACCACAAATCACTGTTATTGCTGGTCCATGTGCTGGTGGTGCAGTTTATTCTCCTGCTATAACTGATTTTATAATAATGGTAGATAAAAGTTCTCAAATGTTTATAACTGGTCCTCAAGTAATAAAGGCTGTAACTGGTGAAAATGTAGATAAAGAAAGTTTAGGAGGAGCAAAAGTTCATAATTCAATAAGCGGAGTTGCTCATCTAATAGCAAAAAATGATGAAGAAGCCATGAATTTGACAAAAAAACTTCTTTCTTATATACCTGCTAATAATTTAGACCCTGTAGAAAATATTGAATATAAAGAAAAAGAAATATCAGATAAAATATATGAATTAGTGTCTCCGAACCCAAAAAAATCTTATGATGTTAGAGATGTTTTAAATGAAGTTTTTGACGAAAAATCATTTTTTGAAATACAACCCCATTTTGCAAAAAATATGGTAATTGGGTTTGCAAGATTGGAAGGCCAATCAATAGGTATAATAGCAAATCAGCCAAAAGTTCTTGCTGGTGCATTAGATATAAATGCTTCAGATAAAGCTGCAAGATTCATTAGATTTTGTGATGCTTTTAATATTCCAATAATAACATTTGTTGATACACCTGGATTCTTGCCAGGAGTGAATCAAGAACATGGTGGAATAATAAGACATGGTGCAAAATTATTATATGCATACTCTGAAGCATCTGTACCAAAATTATCTATAATACTAAGAAAATCTTATGGAGGAGCATATATAGCAATGTCTTCTCAGCATTTAGGAGCTGATTTTGTTTATGCTTGGCCAACAGCTGAAATTGCTGTTATGGGACCAGAAGGTGCTGCAAATATTATATTTGCAAAAGATATAAAAAATTCAGAAACTCCTGAAATAACAAGAAAAGAAAAAATAGATGAATATAAAAATAGATTTGCAAACCCTTATGAAGCAGCTGCCAGAGGATACATCGAAGATGTAATAGATCCAAAAGAAACAAGATACAAATTATCCTATGCACTTAATTTCGCTTCAACTAAAGCTGAATCTAAGCCTAACAAAAAACATGGAAATATTCCATTATAATGGAGGCGAATATAAATGAGTGATGTTGCTTTAATAACTCTAACAGGAATTTTTACGGTTTTTATTGTACTATTGATATTAATGATAGTTTTCATAATATTTGGAAAAGTATCTACAAAAAATACAAAAAAAGATCTTAAAAAATTAAATAAAATATCTCCTAAAGAAACTATTTCTAAAGAAACAAAATATTTTGCAGAAAACAAAGAAGATGATTTAGAAGAAATTGCTGCAATAAGTGCTGCAATTTCGTATTTTATGGGTAACAAAAAATATAAAATCAGAAGTATAGAAAAAGAAAATGAAATAAAAATCAAACAATCAAAACCTGCAAGATGGGGTTCTGTTCAACCAGTACAAATATGGAGAACAAATAGATAATTTGGAGGGGTAGGAAAATGATTAAAAATTTTAAAGTTAAAGTAAATGGTAAATCATATGATGTAGAAGTAGAAGAATTAAATAATGAAATAATAGAAAATAAAACCCAACAAAATATTGATATAAAACCTCAAGAAAAAAATCTAGAAAAAACAATCGCAAAAAAAGAAGTAACAGAACCAAAAAAAGAAGAAAAAATCGTTGAAAAATCTTCTGGAGAAGAAATTTTAGCTCCACTTCCAGGAGTAATATTAGATATATTAGTAAATGAAGGTCAACAAATAAATAAAGGTGATAAATTATTAGTAATAGAAGCTATGAAAATGGAAAATGATATACAATCTGAATATTCAGGAATAATTGATAAAATACTTGTTAAAAAAGGTGATTCAGTCGATGGAGATCAACCAGTAATAATATTAAAATAATCAAAAAGGGCATCAAAATGATGCCCTTTTTTATATATTAATAACAAACTCAAAAATTATCTTTTTATTTTTTTATTAATATTATATGAAATTAAAAATATATTGATTAACATAAAAATTCCTACAATTCTTACAATCCAATCTGGAAATCGATATATAAAAAAATTAACAAACATAAAAACTATTAATAATATCATTATTGTATACAAAAAAGATCCTATAAAAAATTTTTTCATATTTTAACCTAAAATTTTCTTAAACAATAAAATTTTATGAACAATCCAATCAACATTTGAATACCGGCAGTGATTATTAGAGTTAAAAATATAATTGTATTAAAATACCCCAATATTATACCCGATATTATCATAATAACCGAATTAATAAGCAATAATGGCATTCCTGCTTTACTACGTATTAACTTTAATCTTTCATCATTTTCTTTATTATACAATAATTTTAATTTTTTATCACTTTTAACAACTTTATTCAATTTGATTAAATTTATAATAGCTAACATTTCTAAACCAAACATCAATCCAAATTGAAAAGAATTTATAAAATTCTCTGAATCAATATTATTCCTAATAAAAAAAACATCCAAAACAATATAAACACAAAAAATCAAAATAAATACAGTTAAAATTCTAATTCTTTTTATAACTTTTTTTCTAAAATTCTCCATGGTTCATCTCCTCTATTCTATTTCAGAAAAATCAAAAACTTCTTCAATTGATAACCCAAAATATTTTGATATCTTATATGCAAGAATCAAAGAAGCGGTATATTTTTCAGTTTCAATAGAAGTTATCGTTTGTCTTGTAGTGCCTACTTCCAATGCCAAGTCTTCCTGAGATAATTTGTTCTTTTTCCTTAATTCTCTAATTTTATTTTTCAAAAAAATCACCTACTAATTTTGCAAAGTTAACTTTACATTTTTAGTTTAGCATACTTTGCATTTTTTGTCAAGCTAACTTTGCAAAAAATAAAATATAAAATATTTAAATCAAATTTGACAAATAAAAATAATTATGTTATTATTTTATCAAATTAAATAGTACTTATCCAGAGAAGAGTAGGGAATCGGCCCGTTGATACTTCAGCAACCTGCAATTGCGTTGGTGCTAAATCCGACATTTCTATTTGAAATGAAAGATAAGATAAAATATTTATTCCTCTTTCAAACAATAGAAAGAGGAATTCTTTTTTTAAGAGGTGATTAAAATAAATTGTGATATGAGTGATATGTATAATATGAAAATTAATAATTCAATAAAATCAAATAAACATAAAAAAGTTTTGATTATTGGCATAACATAAAAATGCCTAAAAAGTTTGCTATAGATTTTTTAGTCAGTTATGCCAATGCATAACTGACTTTTTTATTTGGAGGTGTAATCTTTGAATATAATAGTTCAAAAATTTGGTGGAACATCTATGGCAAACAAAGAATCTATAAAATTAGTTGTAAAAAAAATAACACAAGAGTTAACAAAAAACAAAAAAGTAATAACAATTGTATCAGCACCATCTGGTATTACTAATTATCTTCAAAAATTAATAGAAGAAATGAGTCCTAATCCAAGTAACAAAGAGTTAGACTTGATTTTATCTTTAGGAGAAAATATTTCTATTTCTGTTTTATCTTCTATATTGAAAAATAATGATATTAAATCTTCATTTGTAAACCCTAGAGATATAGATCTTATCACAGATAATAATTTTAATAATGCAAAGATTAAAAGAATCGATATAAACAAAATATATGATCTTTTAAGACTTTATGATGTACTAATAATACCTGGATTTCAAGGAATATCAGAAAAATTTGAAGTGACCACACTTGGTAGAGGTGGTTCTGATATTACAGCAATAGCTATAGCTGCTGCTTTATCTTTAGAATACGTAGATATCTATACTGATGTGGATTATGTATATTCTTGTGATCCAAAATTAGTTAAAAATCCTATAAAAAACAAATCATTATCTTATGAAGAAATGATTGAATTATCTTCATCTGGAGCAAAAGTGTTACATAATAGATGTGTAGAAATAGCCCATAAATATGATTTAAAAATTAATTTAAAAAATACATTCTCAAATAAAACTGGAACTATCATTCATGATAATATAGAAAAATCTTTTATCAGTGGTATTTCTTTATTAGAAGATAATTTTATTATTAATTTTGAAATAACCAATTTAAAAGATCTTTCAGATTTTTTTAAAATACTATCTGAAAATAAAATAAACATAAATATAGTATCTCAATCACTAAAAAACATATCTATTTCAATTAATAATAAGTATTACGAAAAGACAATTTCATTATTAAATACTATAAAATCCAATATTAATATATTAAATATTAATATTTATAAAAATTTATCAAAAATTTCTATTGTCGGAGATGGAATAAAAGACAATTATGGAATAATAAGTAAAATAATTAATACATTAAATCAAAATAAAATAAATATAAATATGATTTCTTGTTCTGAAATAAATATTTCTTTATTAATTGATAAAAAAAACATTTGTAAAGCTATAAATTTGCTACATTATGAATTAATAGAATCTGATCTCAAAAAACAGGAGGAAATAATATGAGAACATTTGATGAAATAAATAATAAAATAAAAAATGGTGAAGCTGTAGTATTAACAGCTATCGAAGTAAAAAATTTAATTGAAAAAGAAAGTATAGATAAAGTTTTTGAAAAAGTTGATGTTGTAACAACAGCTACATTTGGACCTATGTGTTCATCGGGAGCATTTTTAAATTTTGGTCATGCAAATCCTCCCATTAGAATGGAAAAAACCTTTATAAACAATGTAGAATCTTATTCTGGTATTGCAGCTGTAGATACTTATATAGGAGTTACACAAGAATCTAAAGTTAATAATAATTATGGAGGAGCTCATGTAATTTATGATTTAATATGTGGAAAAGAAGTAGAAATAATAGCAAGTGGAAAAGGTACCGATTGTTATCCCAGAAAATATATTAAAAGAAAACTAAAACTATCCGATTTAAATGAAGCTTATTTATTCAATCCAAGAAATGTATATCAAAATTATAATGCCGCAATAAATACATCTAATAAAAAACTTCATACATATATGGGAATACTTTTTGAAAATTCAGAAAATATAAATTTTTGTACTTCAGGAGAAATAAGTCCTCTATTGAATGATCCAACTTATCAAACAATAGGTATTGGAACTTCAATATTTCTTGCAGGAGCTACAGGAATGATAGTTCATGAAGGAACTCAATTTAATTCTGATATAAAAAGAGATGAAAATAAATTACCTGTAGCACCCGCTGCAACACTTGCTGTTATCGGAGATTTAAAAGACATGGATAAAGAATATATAAAACCTGCAATTCTTAAAGGTTATGGCATTTCTATGTTTATTGGTATTGGTATACCTATTCCAGTATTAAATAAAGATATATTAAAAAGCTTAGCTATTAGAAATAAAGATATTTACACTAATATTTTAGATTATTCAAAAGAAAACAAACCAACAATTAAAAGAGTTAATTATGATCAATTAAGATCTGGAAAAGTGGAAATAAATGGGAAAATAATTAAAACATCATCAATTTCAAGTTTATATAAATCAGAAAAAATTTGCATAAAATTAAAAGAAAAAATTTTAAATAAAAAATTTTATTTAACTAAACCTATAAGAAAATTTAATAATACGAAAGTTAAAGAAATGAAAAAATGAGGTGAATTTATGTATGAAAAAAGAAATTATAGGAATATAATGAAACCTAAAAATTTAATAAATTATAATATATGCGTAGAAGAATCAGATTTGAATATATCCTCAAAAATTAATTTGAGTAAATTATTGCTAATTCAATTAAAATACATAAGAAATATAATAAAAATGCATTGTATTTATAATTCTTCATTTTTAAAATCCCATACCCCCATAAATAATGATTATTCATATAATATAATAATTCAAAAAATGATCATAGCTTCTTCAAAAGTAAATGTTGGGCCTATGGCAAGTATAGCTGGTTGTATTTCAGAATATATTGGAAAAATAGCTTTATTATTTACAGATGAAATAATTATAGAAAATGGTGGAGATATTTTCTTAAAAACTTTAATAGATAGAAAGATTAAAATTTATGCTGGAAAATCTCCTTTATCCAATAAATTATCAATATTAATATCAAAAAATTCCGAACTTGGAATTTGTACTTCTGCAGGAACTTTTGGTCATTCTTATAGCTATGGAAAAGCTGATGCAGTAGTAATAATATCTAAAGATACATTACTTGCTGACAGTTTAGCAACATCAGCAGCCAATAAAATAAAATCAAAGAATGATATAAAAAATGTATTAAATTATATAAATAGTATAGATAATATAAATGGGGGAATAATAATAAAAGATGATAAAGTTGGTGCAATAGGTAATATAAACATCTGTTAAATAAAATTAAAAGTAATTTTCAGGAGTTGATAATATGTTTATTAAAGATAAATTTATAAATAAAAAACCTATAATTTCATTTGAAATATTTCCACCTAAAAAAACTGGGTCTATTAAAAAGATTTATAAAACTATAGAAGAATTAGCCGTATTAACTCCAGATTATATAAGCGTAACTTATGGAGCTGGAGGATCTGAACATGATAAAACTACAGAAATTGCTTCAATAATAAAAAATAAATACAATATTGAATCACTTGCTCATTTAACTTGCATAAATTCTAACAAAAAAGATATTTATAATACTTTAAACAATTTAGAAAATGAAAACATAGAAAATATTTTAGCTTTAAGAGGTGATATTCATCCAGATTATAAATTGAAAAAAGATTTTAATCATGCTTCTGATTTAATAGAATATATAAAAGAAAATTTTAATTTTTGTATAGGTTCTGCAGTTTATCCAGAAGGACATTTAGAAGCATTAAATAAAAGCATGGATTTATTTTATACACAAGAAAAAATCAATAAAGGTACTGATTTTCTAATAAGTCAGTTATTTTTTAAAAATAAATTTTTTTATGAATATCAAGAAAAACTAAAAAACAGAAATATAAAAATCCCACTTCAAGCTGGTATTATGCCAGTTGTAAATAAAAAACAAGTAGAAAAAATAGTATCATTATGTGGAACTTATATGCCAGAAAAATTTATAAAAGTTATGAATAAATACGAAAATAATAAAGAAGCTTTATTAGATGCAGGAGTAACTTACGCTTGTGATCAAATAATTGATTTATTGTCTTCTGATGTAGATGGAATACATTTGTATGTAATGAATAACCCTATTACTGCAAGAAAAATAGTAGAAAGAATTAAAAATATTTTAAAATATTTAGGTGAAAATAATGGATAAAAAAGAGATATTAAGATATTTAAACTATAAAAATCAAATTTTAGATGAAAAAACAAAAATATATTTAAATGAATCTATTGAAGAAGTTGAAAAATATTCTAATATTAGATATACATATAAAATTTATAAAATAAAATCAATTTCTGAAGAAATTATTCAATTAGAAAACTCTGAAATTCAGCTTAAAGGAAAAAGCATAAACAAATTATTAATTAATTGCAACAAAGTAATAATATTTGCAGCAACTTTAGGAATTAATATAGATAAAAAAATAAAATACTTAGAAAAAATTAATTTAGCAAAAGGTATTATATTCAATACAACTTCATCAGTATACATTGATGAAATATGTGATGAAATTGAAAAAGAATTAAAATTAAAATACAAATCTCATATCTTTACAAGAAGATACTCACCTGGATATGGAGATTTAAAATTAAATATTCAACATGATATATTAGAAGAATTAAATGCAAGTAAAAGTTGTGGAATATACACAGATGAATATAATAATTTAATTCCAATAAAAACGATAACAGCCTTAATAGGTATTAAAAAAATTTAAAAATATTGAATTATTGTTTGGAGGGATAATATGAATTTAAGTAATTTGCTTAATAAAAAATTTATTCTTTTTGATGGTGCTATGGGAAGCATGATTCAAAAAGAAAACATCAATACATTGCCTGAACTATTAAATTTAGAAAATCCTAATTTAATAAGATCTATACACAAAAAATATATTGAAGCTGGTGCAGATATTATAACAACAAATACATTTGGTGCAAATAATCATAAATTAAAAAAATATAATGTAGATTCAGATTTAATAATCAAAAATGCAATTGAAATAGCAAAGTCAGTTCAAAAAAACAATTTAATAGCTCTCGATATAGGTCCCATAGGTAGAATGATAGAACCTATGGGAAAAATGACTTTTGATGAAAGTTATGAATTTTTTAAAAAACAGGTTATAGCGGGCGAAAAATATGGAGCTGATTTAATATTATTTGAAACATTTTCAGATATATACGAATTAAAATCTGGAATACTCTCAGCTAAAGAGAACACAAAATTACCGATATTTGCTACAATGACTTTTTCTGATGATAAAAGAACATTCACTGGAACAGATATTAAAACAATGATATCTGTTCTTGAAGGACTTAATGTTAACGCACTTGGTATAAACTGTTCTCTTGGCCCAGATAAAATGGGATCATTAGTAGATAAATTAGTAAAATATTCATCTACACCAATAATAGTTCAAGCAAATGCAGGACTCCCAGATTACAAAAATGGAAATACAATATATAATATTAACTCAAATGAATATAATGAACATACAAAAAAATTAATGAATAAAGGTATTCAAATTATAGGCGGATGTTGTGGAACAACCGATGAATATATAAGAAAATTAAATAATTCAAGAAAACAAATTCCATTTAAACCTGTATTCGATAAAAACTATTCATTCATATCTTCTTATTCAAAAACATATGATGTTAGCAAAAATATTCATATAATAGGAGAAAGAATCAATCCAACTGGAAAGAAAAAATTAAGACAAGCCATAATAGAAGAAAATATGGAATATATAACTAATCTTGCATTAAAACAAAAAGAAGAAGGAGCAGAAATACTAGATGTAAATATGGGTGTTCCAAAAATAGATGAAAATAAATTAATGATAAAATCTATAAAAGAAATCCAAAAATTAATTGATATTCCACTTCAAATAGATTCAACAAATATAGAGGTTATAGATAATGGTTTAAGATATTATAATGGTAAAGCTATAATAAATTCTGTAAATGGTAAAAAAAATTCTATGAAAGAAATATTCCCTGTAATAAAAAAATATGGAGCTATGGTTATTTGCCTTACTTTAAATGAAGATGGAATACCTGAAACAATGGAAAAAAGGTTACAAATTGCCAAAAACATAGAAAACACAGCATTGAAATACGGAATATCAAAAAAAGATTTAATATTTGATTTTTTAGTATTGGCAGTATCGGCTCAACAAAATGAACTATACAATACATTGTCCACTTTATCTTATGTCAAAAACACATATAATTATAATACAACTTTAGGTGTAAGTAATGTATCTTTTGGTCTTCCAAATAGAAAAATATTAAATAGAACATTTTTAGCCATGGCTTTGCAAGCTGGATTAAACTTACCAATAATAAACACATCATCACAAGATATGATGGATACAATAAATTCTTACAAAGTACTTGCAAATATAGATAAAGATTGCAAAAAATATATAAGTATTTACTCCGAACAAAAAGAAGAAGAACTAAAAAATGAAACATTGGAATACTGTATAGAAAATGGATTAAAAGAAAAAACAAAAATTATAACTATTGAAAAATTAAAAAATACAGATCCTCTTGAAATAATAAATAATATATTAATCCCAACGTTAAATAAAGTTGGTGATAAATATGAAAAAGAAATAATCTTCTTACCTCAATTAATACAATCGGCAGAAACTGCAAAAATAGTATTTAAAGAAATAAAAAATAAATTACCTGATTTAGATTCATCAAATAAAAAAGATAAAATAATACTTGCTACTGTTGAAGGAGATATACATGATATAGGAAAAAATATAGTAAAAGTAATACTTGAAAATTATGGTTATGAAATAATAGATTTAGGTAAAGATGTTGCTTGTAATAAAATACTAGAAAAAATTCAAGATTCTAAGGCTAAAATAGTGGGACTTTCAGCCTTAATGACTACAACTCTTATAAATATGGAAAATACTGTAAAAGAAATAAGAAAAAAATTTGATGATATAAAAATAATAATTGGTGGAGCAGTAGTTACAAAAACATTTGCAAATTCAATAGGTGCTGATTTTTATGCAAAAGATGCAAGAGAGGCTTTAAAATATTTAGAAAAAGTCCCTTTAAATTAATAGTTGATTGAATTAAAAAGTTATACTATAAAAATGCAAAGTGATTAATTATAATTAATCACTTTCTTTCTTCATAGTATTGAAAAAACTTAAAAGAAGACCTAAAACAAAACTCCAAACCGCTGCGAGAGTTATTTGCCAATTATTTGGTAACATAAAAGTTATTGTATGCGCCGGTAACCAAAACCATAATAAAGCCCAAAATGCTTTTTTCAGACCTTCTTTAGAAATTTTTAACTTTAAATTATATAAATTTTCTAAAAATCTGTGTATTACAACCATAACAGGTCCAAACATAGAATTCATAAACAATGATTTAAAAAAGGCTTTCCAAAAATCTCCAGATGGAAGATATCCATAAGATACAAGTTCATTTACAAATCCATTAAACCCTACAAAAACAAATTTTATAATTATACCAAGAACCCCCCATACAATAGCAGAATATATAGTTTTTAAAACTATAATTTTCTTTTTAGATAGTTTTAAAGCTACTATCTCTCCAAGAGTTCCTAAAATTGCAAATTGTATAAATGCCATAAAAAAAATACTTTTAAAAAAAGTCATTTATAATCCCCCTTAACTATTTTTCTAAGATTTTGAACTTTTTCTTCTTCGCCAAGAACTATTATTCTATCATTAGCTTCTATTAATGAATCAGCTTTAGGATTGAATATATCTTCATCATAATATTTTTTTATTGAAATAACTATTAAATCAACTAAATTAGGTAAAGATATTTCTTTTAAAGTTTTATTTACCATCCAAGATTCTTGAGGTATTTTAACTTCTTCTAGTCTTAACTCTTTATCTTCTGTTCTTGTAATGGTCTCTAAAAAAGTTACTATGTTAGGTCTTATTGACAAATAACCAAGCCTATTACCAGTTATTTCAGATTCAAGAACTACTTTATCTACTCCGGCATATTTTAATTTTTTTAATGATTCAGGTTCGTTTGCCTTGGAAATGATTTTTATATTTTCGTTTATAGTTTTAACAGTAAGTATAACAAATAAATTATCTATATCAGAAGGAAGTGTTAATATAATAGTTCCAGCTTTTTCTATTCCTGCATTAATAAAAACATCTTCATCTTTTATATCTCCTATTATAAAAGGAAAATCCGAATTAAAATTATTTATAATTTTATTTACATTCTCTTCATTTTTATCGATAAGAACAAAATCTTTATTACTTTTTTTTAAAGTTTCACAGACATAAAATCCAGTTTTTCCCGCTCCAACAACTATAAAATGATTATTCATATTAGAAATTTGTTTCATCCTTTTTCTAACCTCCAAAAGATTCTTTATTTCTCCTTCTATGATAAATGAAGTTATCTGAGAAAGAGAATAAATCACAAAAGTCATTCCAGATAAAATCAAGAATATTGTGAAATATTGACTTACAAAACTTAGATCATCTGGAATACTATAACCAACAGTACTTAAAGTAACCAATGTAAAAAATAAAGAATCAATAAATGTCCATTTTTCTAATGCCATATATCCTGCTGTACCTATTATTATTATAAAGATAATAACTATAAAAGAAACAATAATCCTTCTAAGTCTCAAATAATAATTTTTCATTTAAAACCTCCTATTTTCAACTATATTATACAATAAATAAAAAAAATTAAAACATCAAAATAAAATTAGTTAATAATAAATTCAACTAAAATTTAAATTCTATATATTAAAAAAAGAAAAAATTCTGATATAATCTTTAAGGTTAAACCCCGCTTCTATAAAAAATAGAGGCCAAGACCACGGGAGGAGGTGTAGTAATGGCAAAAGTTAGATTCTACGAAACTATGATTGTAGTAAAACCTGACTTAACAGAAGATCAAAGAAATGCCATGGTAGAAAAAGTAAAGAATTTTATTGAAGTAAAAGTTGAAGGTAAAATTCAAGAAGAAAAAAGATGGGGTATGAGAAAATTAGCATATAAAACTCCACATGGTAAATATACAGAAGGTGACTACGCATATTTTATATATGAAGCAGATCCTGAAAAAGTAAATTTACTCGAAAATTTCTTCAAAATAACTCAAGATGTAATGAGATTTATGACTTTAAGAAGAGAAGATTTAGAAAAAAAAGCTATAAAGAAAGAATCAAATATAACAGTTGAAGAACCAGTTACAACTGAAGAAGCTGCGGAGTGATATAAATGGCTATTGCATACAACAAGGTCATACTTGTTGGCAGATTAACCAGAGATCCTGATATTCGTTCTACTGTTAGTGGATCTTCGGTTGCAAATTTTTCCCTTGCCGTTGATAGAATGACTAAAGATAATGATGCAGTAGATTTTATAAACATTGTAGCTTTTGGTAAGCAAGCTGAATTTGCTTCAAATTATCTGTCAAAAGGAAAATTAATATTAGTTGAAGGTTCATTGCATATTAATAGATGGACCGATAGAAACGATATAAAAAGAGAAACAGCTGAAATTTGGGCCTCCAGAATGAATTTTATGGAAACAAAAAAATCACAGGAAGAATATTCACAATTCAATAATTTAGATATAAAAGTTGAAGATGGTTATAAAAATAATCCTTCGATAGATAGTATTGATGATGATATACTTTCTGATGAAATGCCTGAATTCGAAGACCCATTCAGCGATCTCGAAGATGATTTATCTTCAGATGAAAAACCTATCTAATTGGAGGTGAAAATTCATGGCATTTAAAAGAAGAAAAAGAACAAAAAAATGTAAATTATGCTCAATGAAAACAAAATATATAGATTATAAAGATTTAACATTATTATCTGATTATGTAAATGAAAAAGGTAAAATTATGCCTAAAAGAATAAATGGAAACTGTTCAAAACATCAGAGAGTTTTGAGACAAGCAATACATAGAGCAAGACATGTAATGCTATTACCTTATACAAATGATTAATAATTAGGGAGGCTATTGAAGCCTCCCATTTGTTTTATATAAGGCATTATGGTAAAATATTATTGGAGGTGAAGAAATGAAAGTTTTATTACTAGAAGACGTCAAAAAAATAGGTAAAAAAAATGAAATAAAAGAAGTATCAGACGGTTATGCAAGAAACTTTCTCATAAGAAAAGGTTTAGCAATAGAAGCAAATCAAGGAACTTTAAAACATGTAAAAGATATGAAAAAACTTGAGGAAAAAAAGAAAGAAAACATCAGAAATAAAAGTGAAGAAATATTAGAAAATATATCATCTTATACATATGAAATAAAAGCCAATTCTGGTGAAAATGGCAAATTATTTGGTGCTGTCACATCATCTGATATAGCTAAAAGAATAAAAGAAATATCAAAAATAGATTTCAATAAAATGTGGATAGATGAAAAAGTCAATATAAAAGAACTTGGTGTTTTTAGACTCAAAATAAAACTACCTCAAGGTGTTAAAGGTTCTATAGTAATAAAGGTCTTACCAATAAAATAAATATATCGGTGGTTTAATACCACCTTTTTTTTTAGAGGTGATATTTTTTGGAATTCATTATAAAATCAAAAGCATTATATACTACTTGGGTACTCTATAAACCAGATAGAATATTATTTGATGTTGGAGAAGGAATAAGCTCTTCACTTGGAAATAAAATATATGCAATAGAGAATATATTTTTAACACATTCTCATATAGATCATATATCTGGATTATGGGGATTCATAAATACAAGAAACAATGCTATGGGTTCGAGAGAAAAGCCTTTAAATATATATTATCCTGAAAACTCCGAACAAATAGTCAAGTATATAAGCTTTATAAAAAATATGAATAATAGATTAAGATATTCTTTAAATTTTATTCCAATAAATCTAAAATCTGTTATAGAAATATCAGAAACAAGATATATTAAACCATTTAAAACCCGTCATACTCCATCTGAATTAACTTTCGGATATCAAATCTTTGAAAAAAGAAAAAGATTAAAAGACGAATATAAATATTTAGATCAAAATAGTATAATAGAATTGAGTAAAAAAATAGGGAAAGACAATATATCACAAAGATATGATGCAAATATTTTGACAATAAGCGGTGATTCTTTGCCAATACCTTTAGAATATGCTGAAAACTGTGAAATTTTATTACATGAATGTACCTTTTTTAAAGAAGAAGACCGTAAAATACGAAACCATACTTCATTAGAGGAATTAAAAATACTAATCAAAAATATAAATGCAAAAAAAATAATAATATACCATGTTTCAAGTAGATATAATTCAATAATAAAATCTACTGAAGAAAAATTAAAAAAAGAGTTTTCAGATAAAGAAATTTACATTGTTCATCCTGAAAGGAAATTAAAACTCTAAAGGGGGAAATAACATGCAGTTATGGGCATTTTGGGTAATAATGGCAATAATATTCGCTGTTGCTGAAATGCTAACTCCAACATTCTTTTTTTTCTGGTTTGCAATTGGAGCAGTAGCAACTGCAATACTATCACTTTTCATAAGTTCAATGACATTAAACATTATAATATTCATAGTTATATCATTTATACTTTGGATATCTACAAGAAAAATTGTAAAAAGACTTTATAAAAATTCAGATCCTAAAAAAACCTATACAGATGATTTAATAGGTAAAGAAGCTAAAATCATTGATATAAGAGAAAATAATAAGATAATAGTATCAATAAAGGGAGACAAATGGGTGGCTTTCATAGAAGATACTGAAAAAGTAAAAATAAATGACACAGTATTAATTGACAAAAGAGAAAGCAATTTTCTATACGTACATTTAAAAAGGGAGGAATAATTATGATAATTGCATTGATAGTAGCCATATTTCTTATTATCATAGTATCAACAAGTTTAAAGATTGTAAGACCTTATGAAAAAGCTTTAGTAGAGAGACTTGGTAAATTTCATAGACAAGTTGAGTCTGGGTTAAATTTTATAGTTCCGTTCATAGAAAGAATAACTAAAGTTGATATAAGAGAAATGGTCATAGATGTTCCACCTCAAGAAGTTATAACAAATGATAATGTTATAGTTACTGTAGATGCTGTAATATACTATGAAATAACCGATGCTTATAGAGTTATATATAATGTCGGTGATTTTACATCTGCTGCTGTAAAACTTGCTCAAACTAATCTAAGAAATGTTATAGGTGAACTTGAATTAGACCAAACATTAACTTCAAGAGAAAGAATAAATACCAAATTAAGGGAAGTTCTTGATGAAGCAACAGATAGATGGGGTGTTAAAGTAACAAGAGTAGAAATCAAAAAAATAGATCCACCTGATGATATAATGGATGCTATGAGCAGACAGATGAAAGCTGAAAGAATGAAAAGGGCTTCTATACTTGAAGCTGAAGGATATAAACAATCAGAAATAACAAAAGCTGAAGGTGATAAAACATCTGCTATTTTAAAAGCTGAAGGTCAATCTGAATCAATAAAAAGAGTTGCTGAAGCTGAAAAATTTAAATTAGTTGCTGAAGCTGAAGGTCAATCTCAAGCTATAATAAATGTTTTTAATGCTATTCATAAAGGAAATCCTTCAAAAGATTTGATAACTATAAAATACTTAGATGCTTTGAAAGATATATCAAACGGAAAAGCTTCAAAAATATTTATGCCTTATGAAGTTTCTGGAATATTGGGTAGTATATCAACTATGGTTGAAGCTGCTAAAACAAATCCAGAAAAAGAGGAGAATAATCAATAAAAATGATCCTTAATGCTTTTTTTATAAATTTAATAGCTTCAATAATTTCTTATTTTATAATAAAATATTTAATTATAAAAAACTATAATTTGCCAAATGTCTTCGAATATTTCACAATGTACACTTTAACGGGCATGTTATTAATATTATTTTATATAAAAAATATTTCAAATAATATAATGGCTGATATTTTTATATTTATAATATTTATATTTTATTATATAAGATCTTATGACGCTTCAAGAAAAAAGTTTCATGAAAGATTCCGATCAATGATTTTATCTTTTGGATATACAAGAAATAGCTACTTTGAAACTTTTCTATCAAAAAAATTAATTTTAAAAGGTACTGAATCTTTTTTTTACGGTACAGGGGTATTTTATATTTTAAATAAATTAATTAATATTTCTAATGATAATGTTAATATCATAAATATTTTAATACCATCAATACTATTATTTATAGCCTCTATAGTAAAAACTACAAAAACAGGAAAAATATACAAATTTGTAAAATAGACTAAATATATCCATGTTAAAATACCCTCAGAGGGTATATAAAACTAATTGGAGGTATCAATATATGGCACAATTATTAGATGAAAAAACAAGAGAACAAGTTGCAGAAATTTTAAACGATATGACAAATAAAGTTAAGTTTATTCTTTTCAAAAATGACAGCGAATATTCAGAAGTTACAGAAAATTTGATAACAGAATTAACGGAAGTAAATGAAAAAATTCAAATTGAATCTCATTCTAAAGATGAAGACTTTGAAAAATATGGATTAGATAAAAATTTATTTCCATCAATGGTTTTACTCGATTCAGAAGATAAAGATTTAGGAATTAAATTTTATGGAATTCCTTCAGGTCATGAATTTTCAACCTTATTGCAAAATATAATAATGGTTTCAAATTCTAAAGTAAATTTTTCTGAAGAAACACAAAATAAAATTAAAACTATTGATAAAAAAATAAGAATAAGAGCATTTGTAACTCCAACATGTCCTTATTGTCCAAATGCAGTACTTGCAGCTCATCAATCTGCTATTTTAAACTCAAACATATCTGGAGAAATGGTTGAGGCAAACGAATTCCCAGAATTGTCTTCAAAACATGGAGTAAGTTCAGTTCCACATACAGTAATAGAAGTATTTGAAAATGATGAATGGAAAACAAAAAACGAATTTATTGGAGCTTATCCAGAACAAAACTTCTTAGATGAAATTTTAAAATCAGTAGAATAATAAAAAATAATTAGGTGACCCATTTGGGTCACCTTTTTAGAATCATTTAAAGGAGGATAAAAAATGTTTTTTGATCTTGGAAATGCCGGTAAAAAAGATCTTATTAAAGATTATTATGATATGATAATAATAGGTGGAGGCCCTGGAGGTATATCTGCTGCAATATATGCTGTACAGGGAGGTATTAAACCTTTAATTATAGAAAAAACTCTTGAAGGTGGCCAGATGAATCTGACAGAACTTGTAGAAAATTATCCTGGTTTTACTTCAATAAAAGGTTCTGAAATTTCGAAAAAAATGGGCGAACATGCAAAACATTTTGGTGTTGAGTTTCACTTTGCACAAGTTATGGATATAAAATTGAATGAAAATGAAAAAATTATAATAACAGATGATGGAAAAACAATAAAGACTAAAGTACTTGTAATTGCTTCTGGAGCAACTCCAAAACATTTAAATATTAAAGGTGAAGAAGAATTTAATTCTAAGGGAATTTCATACTGTGCGACTTGTGATGGACATTTTTTTAAAAATCAAAAAGTTGCTGTTATTGGTGGAGGAAATACTGCAATTGAAG
Source organism: Oceanotoga sp. (assembly GCF_030445905.1). Taxonomy (NCBI): domain Bacteria; kingdom Thermotogati; phylum Thermotogota; class Thermotogae; order Petrotogales; family Petrotogaceae; genus Oceanotoga; species Oceanotoga sp. The sequence continues at coordinate 62,228 of NZ_JASUSU010000005.1, forward strand.
AAGCTTTATATTTATCAAAAATAGCTAAGGAAGTTCATGTAATTCATAGAAGAGATAAACTAAGAGCCGATAAAATGTTACAAGATAGAGCTTTTAATTCTTCTAATATAAAATTTAGATGGAATAAAGTGGTAAATGAATTTAAAGGTGATTTTAAACTCAAAGAATTAGAATTAAAAGATACTATAAATTCAGAATTGACTACAGAAAAATTCGATGGAGCTTTTATATTTATAGGTCACAAACCAGAAACTTCATATTTAAAAGATATGCTAGAACTCGATGATGCTGGATATATAAAAACTGATAAAAACTTAGAAACATCTGTAAAAGGAATTTACGCTGTTGGAGATATAAGAGATACACCTTTAAAACAAATAGTTACTGCAGTTGCCGATGGAGCTATTGTTTCATCTCATGCTGTGAGGAAATACTTTAATTAAAGCGATTAAACGGGAATATATACATAAAATTCCCGTTTTTTTGTTAATTCTTTGAAAATCAGTCTATTGTAATAAAATGTTTCTATTTATGTAAAAACATTCTCCAAAATAAATAATACAATAGATATAATATAAAAATTTTCAGGAGGTGTTTTTACTGATGAGAGAAGCTTTAACTTTTGATGATGTTTTACTCGTACCAAAATATTCAGAAGTTATACCTACACAAACTAATACTAAGAGTAGATTAGTAAAAAATATTTTTTTAAATGTTCCTTTTATATCTGCAGCTATGGATACCGTAACAGAAACAAGAATGGCAAAAGCAATGGCAAGAGAAGGTGGAGCTGGAGTAATTCATAAAAATATGAGTATTGAAGAACAAGCTTACAAAGTTTCAAAAGTAAAAAGAGCTGAAAATGGAGTTATCACTGATCCAATAACAATTACTCCAGAAACTAAAATTTATGAAGCTGAAAAAATAATGGAAGAATATAAAATTGGTGGTCTTCCTGTAATCGATAAAAACGAAAAATTATTAGGAATAATAACAAATCGTGATATTAGATTTGAAAGAAATTCAGATAAACTCGCCAAAGAACTTATGACACCTTATAAAGATTTAGTTGTTGCTGGACCACATACAGAAATAGAAAAAGCTAAAGAAATTTTACATGAAAATAAAATTGAAAAATTACCTATAGTTGATAAACACAATAGAATAATAGGATTAATAACAATAAAAGATGTTATGTCAGTAGTTGAAAAGCCAAATGCCTCAAGAGATACCAAAGGAAGACTCATAGTGGGTGCTGCTATTGGTACTGGTGATGGTATAGAAAGAGCAAAAAAATTGATAGAAGCTAATGTTGATTTTTTAGTTTTAGATTCTGCTCATGGTCACTCAAAAAATATAATAAATATATTAAAAACTATAAAATCAGATTATCCTGAAATGCCTATAATTGCAGGTAATATTGCTACAGCACAGGCTGCAGAAGATCTAATAAAAGCTGGTGCTGATGGTGTAAAAGTTGGAATTGGACCAGGTTCTATATGTACAACAAGAATTGTTGCTGGTATAGGAGTACCACAGTTAACAGCTATAATGGATGTATATTCAGTTACAAAAAAATATGATATTCCTTTAATCGCAGATGGCGGATTAAGATTTTCAGGAGATATTGTAAAAGCATTTGCGGCTGGTGCCTCAACTGTAATGATGGGTAGCATTCTTGCTGGAACAGATGAAGCACCTGGTGAAACTATAATATATTCCGGAAGAAAATTTAAGACTTACAGAGGAATGGGTTCTATTGGTGCAATGGAAAAAGGTTCTAAAGATAGATATTTTCAAGATTCTGTAACTGATTCTGAAAAACTTGTTCCTGAAGGTGTTGAAGGTATGGTAGCTTATAAAGGTGGAGTTTCTGATGTAATTCATCAATTACTCGGTGGATTAAAAGCTGGTATGGGATATTGTGGTGCTAAAAACTTTGAAATGCTTAGAAATAATTCTGAATTTATAAAAATTTCAAATGCTGCAATGTCTGAAAGCCATGCACATGACATAAAAATAACTAAAGAATCTCCAAATTATTATTTTTCTTCAAAATAAATTAAAAGTAGCTGAAAAATTTCAGCTACTTTTAATTTTTATATGTTAAATTTAATCATAAACCTCGATTTTATGTTACAAGAAATTTTGTTTTTTTAATTTTTGTTGAGTTTTGATTAAATTTAGTGTATAATTATTTCAGAGAGGGGGCGATGCAATGGATAACTTTACTAAAGAACTCAATGAATTAATAGAATTAAAGTATATAATTGACGCTTATGCTATGTATAAAAAAGGCAAAGGTAAAGTTCCAGTAGAAGAAATATATATAAATAATAAAATTAAAGAATCTTTAGATGATTTACTCATAAAAGATAAAGGTTTTATTGTAAAAAATACCGATGAAATTGAAGTAGATGCAATTCCTCCCGAAATAGACGCTGCAGATATATTAACAATAATAGAATCTTTAGAAGAGATGGGTTTTTTTACAGAATATGTATTTTCAAAAGATATGTCTGAAATGTTTATAAAAGTTAAAAAAGTAAAAGATATAAATTATTAAAGGGTGATAAAATGATTAGCACTAAACTTATAGTATATGGCAGAGTCCAAGGCGTAGGTTTTAGATTTTATATAAAAACTCAAGCTAATAAATATAATATAAACGGATATATTAAAAATTTAATAGATGGATCTGTTGAAATAGTAGCTCAAGGTCAAGAGAGTGATTTAAATAGTTTTAAAGCTTCTATAATTAGAGGCAATGGTTTTTCAAGAGTTGAAAATATTGAAGAAGAACGGTTTAGTGAAAAAAATTTTTCACTATTTTCTGTAAAATATTGAAGAGAGGTAAATAAAATGTCTTATTTAAAATATAGTTTAGGAGATATTGTAAAAGAAATAAAACTTCCAGATTCAAATGGTGTATTAACAGATGCATTGAATTCAAAAAATATAAAAATTATTTATTTTTATCCAAAAGATAATACTAAAGGTTGTACTATAGAAGCTTTAGATTTTACATCTAAAGTAAAGGATTTTAAAAAGTATAATACTGTAATATATGGTATAAGTCCAGATGAAGAAAAAAAACATTTTAATTTTATAGCAAAAAATAATTTAAAAATAACTTTATTAAGCGATACTGAAAAAAAAATACTCAATGAATTTGGAGTATGGCAAAAAAAGAAATTATATGGCAAAGAATATATGGGAGTTATAAGAACTACCATCCTAATAGACGAAAATAACAAAATAATAAAGATTTGGGAAAAAGTAAATGTTAAAAATCATGTGGAAGAAGTATTAAACTTTATAAAAGAAATGAAGCAATAGAAAAAATCTATTGCTTCATTTTTATTTATTCTTCTGATGTTGCAGTTAAAGTTCTTACTCCAAGTGATTCATCCATTCTCAATAATGCCATGACATTCTCATCAATTAATTCTAATCTATCAACTATTTCAGTTGCAGTTGCTTCTTCTTCAACTTGTTCAGCAACAAACCATTGTAAAAAATTATTAGTTGCATGATCGCTTAATTCAATTGCAAGATCTACCAATTTATTTATAGAATCTGTTATAAATTGTTCATGTGCCAAAGCATCTTTAAAAGCAGCTTGAACATTATCCCAATCATGTTTTGGTTCTTCTATCGCTTTTAATAAAACTCTACCGCCTCTTTCATTTATAAAATCATAAATTTTTCTCGCATGTATTTTTTCTTCAGATGCTTGTACATCCAACCAATTAGCAAAACCCTTTAAACTCTTGCTTTCAAAATAAGCTGCCATTGATTGATATAAGTAAGCAGAAAACAATTCTTTGTTAATCTGTTCATTCAATGCTTTTTCCATTTTTTCATTAATAGCCATATATAAATACCTCCTAAGATTAAAATTGTCTCTAATAAATTATAACATATTTAAATTAAAGTTCCAGGACTCTCTTTAATTTATTTGGAGATAATCTAAAATCAGATCCTTTTCCCTGTAAAAAATGATGTTTTTCTAAAAGATGCACAGATAGATCTGTATAAATTATAGTCTCATTTAAATTATTATTAGTTAAAATAACATTAATTTTTCTAAAAATGCCATCCTCAAATGGACAAGCTAAAAAACCTCTTGCTTCATCAACTTTTATTTCCCAATTTAAATATTTAATAGGTTCTCCAAAACCTTTTCTTCCTTTTTCTAATAATTCTTTCATCATCTCTGAAACTTTTTCAAATTCAAGATTTAATTTAAGCATTTTTTCTTCATCTTCTTCTATAATATCAACTAAAGATCTATCATCATCTCCTAAAAAACCATTAGCAGTTATTTCACCTGGTTGCATGTTATGTTGTGCCTTCTTTAATTCAGGAGTCATTTTCATTTTTATACCTCCTCAAGCAAATTTATCATAATAAATTTTTTCTTCTGATATGTCATTAGATGTCATGACTTTAACACATGCATCTATCATACCAGGACTTCCACAAAGATAACCTTCTCTTTCATGTTCTGGATTTAATTTAGTTTTTAAATATTTATCTAATACATCAGTTATAAGTCCTGTTTCTCCTTCCCAATTATCTTCGTCCATTGGATCTGAAAGTGCCGGAATAAAATGAAGATTAGGCATCTTTTTAGACAATTCTTTAAATTCTTCAATATAATATAGATCTTTTAAACTTCTCGCCCCAAAAAAATACCAAATTTCTCTATCTAAAATTTCTTTTTCATACATATCATAAATAATTGATTTTATTGGAGCCATTCCCGAACCACCTGCAACACATACCATATCTGCTTTTGTTTCTCTCATAAAAAAATCTCCAAAAGGCCCTACAACTTCTACATCTTGATTTTCTTTCAAAAAATCATGTACATATGTAGTTGCTATTCCACCTGGAACAAGTCTAATCAAAAATTCAACATGTGAATTATCTTTTGGAGCTGAAGAAATAGAATATGCCCTTTGTGTGCTTTCTTTTATTTTTCCATATGGAGGAACAACAATTTGTGCATATTGTCCTGCTTTAAATTCTATATTATCTGGATTTTTTAATTTAATATAGACTTCTTTAATATCATGAGTTACATTATTTATTTTTTCAACTTTAGCTTTATATTGTTTTACATAAAATAATTCTTCAGGTATTTCTATTGAAATATTAGATTTAACTTTAACTTGACAAGAAAGTCTAATTTTAGATTTTTTTTCCTCATCTGTTAATAATGGAGATTCTGTTGGTAAAATAGGACCAACATCCGATAATATTTTAACTTTACATGCACCACAACTTCCTTTTCCACCACAAGCTGAAGGTATAAATATACCTTGTTCTGCAAGTGTAAACAAAAGAGGAGATCCACCATCAACCTTAAGTTCTTTTGTTCCATTATTTATATTTATGTTTACTTCTCCATAATTATTGACTATAGAATCAACTATAGTAATAATCAAAGCAAGAACAGAAGTAAGAATTGCCACAATAATAGATGCTGATAATATTCCAGTCATATAATCACCTCACTGTACTGCAAGCATTCCGGAAAAACCCAGAAATGCCATAGCCATAAATCCTATAGTTATTAAAGTTATTCCAGGACCTTTTAATCCATATGGAACAGGAGCTTTGTCTACTTTTTTTCTTATTGCTGCCAATGCCATAATAGCAAGCCACCATCCAAGACCGGATCCCAATCCAAAAATAATTGATTGTATAAAAGAATAATCTCTTAACTGCATAAATAATGCAACACCTAAAATTGCACAATTAACCGTTATCAATGGCAAGAAGATTCCTAAAGCCATATATAAATTTTCGGATACTCTTTCTATTATCATTTCAAGAATTTGTACTACAGCTGCAATAACTATTATAAAAACTATATATCTTAAATATTCTAAACCAAAAGGTTCAAGTATATAATTATAAACTAACCAATTAACTGCAGTTGTTATTGTTAAAACAAAAGTCACTGCCATACCAAGACCATTTGAAGATTTATAATCTTTAGAAACTGAAATAAATGAACACATTCCTAAAAAGTTTGAAAGTAAAATATTTGATGTAAATATAGATGCAAAAAATAATACAAAAGGACTTATTTCAGGCATAGTTATTCAGCCTCCTTCTTAGACATAATCCCTTTAACAATCCATATAAAAATAGCCAACATAAAAAATGCACTTGGTGGCATAACCATAATCGTCCATTTTATAAAATTTTCTGGCATAATTTGAAACCCAAATATAGTACCAAAGCCTAGTAATTCTCTAAAAAAGGCTATAGTAAGTAAAACATACATATATCCAGTACCTGAAGTTATACCATCCCAAAAAGAAATAAAAGGTTTATTTGATTGTGCAAAAGCTTCAGCTCTTCCCATTATTATACAATTAGTAATTATTAATCCTACATAAGGTCCAAGCGCTCTACTTATATCTGGTAAAAAGGCTTTTAAAATTATATCAACAATTATTACATAAAAAGAAATTATTAATGTTTGAACTATCATTCTCACTTTTCGAGGTATTAATGACTTAATTGAAGAAATTGTAAAATTTGTAAATCCCATAACTAAAATAACTCCTATTGACATTATCAAAGTATTTTCAAGTCTATTTGTAACTGCTAAAGTAGAACAAATTCCAAGGATTTGAACAAATATGGCATTATTATTCCATAGATTATCCTTTAAGATTGTTTTATATTGAGCCATTATTCATTCACCCCCAATATAGTTTTAATTTTATATATAGTATCATTAGTAATTTTTTGAACAGATTCAGAGGTCCTTGTAGCCCCAGTAATAGAATCTATTTCACTATTTTCCTTATCTAAATCTCCTTCTCCACCACCAACTATAACTTTTATATTATTATTAATTATTTTTTCATTTTTAAATTGATCTTTAAACCATTCTTCTTCAATTCTTCCCCCAAGACCAGGTGTTTCATTATGTGAAATAAAATCTATTCCCAATATTTGACTAACATCAGAATTAACAGCTAATATTCCAGTTATTGTTCCCCAAAGTCCATTTCCAGTGAATTTAAATCCATAAAATTTCTCATCGTTTTTTTCATATTCATACAAAATTTCATCATTATATTTTTCTATTTTTATAGTATCTTCATATTTTTCAAAGGCTTCATCATCATTTTCATAAATTATTCCAAAAGCATTAAGAACAGCTTTTCTTTCAAATAATTGTTGATTTTTTACTATTTGTTCTTTAGTTAATTCATTTGCAAGTGCTAGAACAAAAACAAAAATAAAAGAAACAATAAATGTAAATATTATTGTATATGATTTACTTTGTTTTTTCATGATTTCACCTTCTTATTAAATTTAATCTGATCTAATAAAGAAGCAAATGTATTTCCCATTAAAACTGCAAAACTTGTTCCTTCTGAAAATAATGAAAAAGTTCTAATTAAAACAGCTGAAACACCTATTATAATTCCATAAATCCAATGAGACGAATTCTTTTTTGGCCCTGATACAGGATCAGTTGCCATAAAAACAGTTACAAACAATAAACTTCCAGACATAACAGCTTCAATTGGAGGCATTGCTCCAGATACATTAAAAAAATAAAGTATGGAACTTAATATTAAAGCACTCGAAAAAGTTGATATTATTATTCTCCAACTTGCTGTTTTTGTAACCATTAAATAAATTGCGGCAATTACAATAAGCCATATGGCACTTTCACCCATTGATCCAGGTCTTATGCCAAAAAACAAATCGCGAATAGAAAGATTATCTCCCATTCTGAGCATCTCTAAAGGTGTAGCGGTTGAAAGAATATCTGTTCCAAAATTTCCCGGTTTCATCCAACCAGTTGTCATAACATTCGCAAATGTTATATAAACAAAAAGACGTCCTGTAATTGCAGGATTGAAAATATTTCTTCCAAATCCTCCATAAACTTCTTTTCCAAATAAAACAGCAAAAATAGAAGCTATTAAGGCTATCCACCAAGGTGTTAAAGGTGGCATTGATAATACTAATAACATAGCAGTAACTAAGACAGCTTCGCTAACTTTTTTCTTTCTATTTTTTTCAAAGATGTATTCTACTCCTATACTCGAACCAAAAACTATGGCAGATAACATCAATAGTCTCCATCCATATAAATAAAAAGAAAAAATATAGATGGGAATTAAAGAGTATAGCACTCTTCTCATCATTATCTGTTTCTGAAACATGAGATGCACCCCCGAATGTTAATATTTTTTTATTAAATCCCATTATATTTTAACACAAAAAGCATAATTTATCAACATTACATTAAATAATGACCCATAAAAACGAATAATTTATCAATTTTATTATTATATTAAAAAATAAATTCTGTTATAATTGTAATACATAATATTAAGAGGTGATAGCTTTGCAAAATTTAGTGGATAGATTTTTAAAATATATCAAAATATATACAACATCTGATGAGAATTCAGATACAATTCCTTCAACAAAAAGACAATTAGTTCTTGCCGAAGAATTAAAAAAAGAATTGATTGAAATAGGTTTAGATGAAGTATCGCTTGATGAAAATGGTTATTTGATGGCGACTATACCTTCAAATATAGAGAAAAATTGTCCTGTAATAGGATTTATAGCCCATATGGATACATCTCCAGATATGTCTGGAGAAAATGTGAAATCTAAAATTATAAATTATAATGGTGAAAAAATTATTTTAAATGCTGAAAAAAATATTTATTTAGATCCAAAAGATTTTCCATCATTAAATGATTATAATGGAAAAACAATCATAACAACAGATGGAACAACTTTACTAGGTGCCGATGATAAAGCAGGAATTGCTGAAATAATTACAGCTTCGGAAATATTATTAAAATCTGATATAAAACATGGAAAAATAAGAATATGTTTTACCCCAGATGAAGAAATAGGTAGAGGAGCAGATTTTTTTGATGTGAAAAAATTTGGAGCAGATTTTGCTTATACTATTGATGGAGGACCTCTTGGAGAACTTGAATCTGAAAATTTTAATGCAGCAAGTGCTAAATTTTATATTCAAGGTAAAAATGTACATCCTGGAACAGCTAAAGATCAGATGATTAATTCTATACTAATAGCAAATGAATTGATATCTTTATTTCCAAAAAATGAAAGACCTGAAAATACCGAAAAATATGAAGGTTTTTTTCATATAAATGATATTAATGGTTCTGTAGAGAAAACTACTTTAAATATGATAATAAGAGATCATGATAAAGAATTATTTGAACAAAAAAAAGATTTTGTTCAAAAAGTTGTTGAAAAAATAAATAAAAAATATTCTAATGCTATCAAATTAGAATTAAAAGATAGTTATTACAATATGAAAGAAATAATTGAAAAAAATCCTCATATAATGGATTTGGCAAAAAAAGCTTTTTTAAATTGTGATGTAACTCCTAATATAAAACCTATAAGAGGCGGAACTGATGGTGCAAGACTATCATTTATGGGTCTCCCATGTCCTAATATATTCACTGGAGGACATAATTTCCATGGAAAATATGAATACGTTGTAATCGAATCTATGGAAAAAGCTGTTCAAATAATAGTAGAAATTGCTAAATTAAATACTGAATTTTAAGTAAAAAGAATAGTTGGAATCAACCAACTATTCTTTTTATTTTATTCAAATATTCTAAGATTTTTTTCTAATGCATATTCTGGTAAAAGATCTTTTAAAGCTTTTAAATAATCTTCTCTTTTTATATATTTTATAATTTCATTATTTTTTATTTCATTTAAAACAACAACATTTTGCATTCTTGCATCTTCAAGATTTTCATCAAATACTCTGTAAACTTTTATATTTCTTTCTTTACAAATTTTATTTATATCTTCATTAGTAATTTCTTTATCTTTTCCTAAACGAACAGAAAGTGTTTGCCAAGATGTATCATAATATATTAAACTTCCACCATCTTTTAAAAACTCATTTACTCCCCTTAAGGCTTCGGTTCTTTCAAGAGAAATAACTATGTCTGCATATCCTTTTTTTATTAGAGCCGAATGTATTCCTTCTCCTATTCTAACATGTGATTGTACAGTTCCTCCTCTTTGTGCAAGTCCATGTGTATCAACTCCCATAACTGGAAGTCCAGCATAATCTGCTGCTCTAATGATAACTTCACTTAATAATCCTATTCCTTGTCCTCCTACACCTATTATATATATATTTTGTCTCATATTTATCCCTCCTTAATTATTTTTGGGTTTTATTGCTGAAGTTGGACAAGTTTGAATACAAGAACCATCGCCAATACAAAGATCTTCATGAACCCATATATTTCCTTTATCATCTTTTTGAAAAGAAGGACAAGCAAAATCTTCTATACAATAATTAGAATTATTACATATATTTTGATCAATAAATACATGTCTATTTTTATAAGTTCCTTTTTTTCTCTGTTCTCTTGTAAATTTCAACATACAAGGATGTTTAGCTATAACTACTTTTAATCCTTTTATTTTTGAGGTCTTTTTTATTATTTCAAAAAGTTTGTTTTGAGAATATGCATCAACTTCAAATATATTTTCAACACCTATTCCTTCTAAAACTTTTTTCAATGGTATTTCTTTAGTCTTTTCATTAAAATTACTTCCAACCGCTGGATGATCTTGATGACCAGTCATAGCTGTTGTACCATTTTCCATTATTATTAATGTAAGATTATGTTGATTAAAAACAGCATTTATTATTCCTGGTATTGCTGCATGGAAAAAAGTTGAATCTCCTAAAAAAGATACTATATTTCTTTTTTCATTAAACAATGAAAGTCCTGATCCTGTAGATATTGAATGTCCCATCGATAATAACACTTCACCCATTTCATATGGTGGAAGATATCCAAGTGTATGGCATCCTATATCAGCAACTGTTATATCTTCAGAATTTAAAGCTTTTTTTATAGCATAAAACGCTGATCTGTGTCCACATCCAGGACACATTTGAGCTGGTCTTTTTGGTACATTTATTTTTTTATTTATATTTATACTTTGAAAAATTTCTGGCCATGTATTATTCATTATTTCTTGAACTTTATCTGGAGTATATTCACCTATAAATTCATTGATATCAAATTTACCCATTATTTTAGTATATATTTTGTTATCATAAGCTATTCTTTTTATATTTGTTTCAAGAATATCATCGAGTTCCTCTAAAATTTTTATTTCATCATGACTATTTAAAAACGATTTTATTATTCCTTCTTCTAATGGGTAAACAACTCCAAGCTTTAATATATCAGGTTTATCTTCAACTTCTTCAAGTACATCAAGTAAAGATAAATATGGAACTCCCATTGTTATAATTCCTTTTTTAGAATTATTATTAAACAATTTATTTATATTTTTTTCAGAAGTTAGTTTTTTAAATTCATTCAATTTTAATAAGGCATTTTTTTTCATATTAAATACTTCAGAAGTTATAGGTATATAAGGTCCATTTTTTTTATCAAATTTTGATTGTTTAGAAATATTTTTTATTTCATATTTTTTAAAATGAACTTTTTGTTTAGCATGACAAACATGCGTAGTAAGTCTCAAAATGACTGGCATTTTCATTTTTTTAGAAATTTTTGTTGCTTCAATATACATTTCATATGCTTCTTGAGGAGTTGAAGGTTCTAATACTGGTATATATGTCATTTCAGCATAATGTCTATTATCTTGTTCATTTTGAGAAGAATTAGCTCCCGGATCATCACCTAAAATAATTACCATTCCACCTATCAACTCTAATAATGCCAATTGAACAAATGAATCAGCAGCTACGTTGAGACCTACAGATTTAAAAAATACTGTTGATAAATGCCCATTAACACTAGCGCCAAATGAAACTTCAGTTGCTACTTTTTCATTTGTAGAAAATTCAAAATAAAAAGGCCTTTTTTCAGATTTAATACTTGAAATTGCAGTCGCAATTTCAGGTGTTGGCGAACCTGGATAAGAAGTTACTATTTCTGTCCCAGCTTCTATCATTGCTCTAACAATGGCTGTATTTCCTATAACAATCTCGGAAAAATTTTCATTTCTTAAGAGCATATCCCCCATTTTTTTCATTTTTATTCCCCCTTTGTCAATATTTATATTCTTCAAGAAGATATTCATAATCATCAAACCAAAATGCTCTTGGATTTCTTTTATATATCATAAATTTATTTTTATTTTCTTCTTTATTAGCTCTATGGTATTTAAACATTATTTTATCTTTTGTAATTCCACTTATTTCTATTTTTCCTGTTTCATGAGACATGACAAATTTTGGCCTTTTTGCAAGACCTGATATTTCTTCAAGAGCTTTTAAAAAATTTATATATCCTTTTTCAACTTCTAATGCAAAAGGTTTATTACCCATTACAGGTCTATTTTGAAAAACATAGTATGGTGGGACTCCAATATAAGATAGTTTTTGGAATAATTTTTTTAATGTTTTTACATCATCATTTATTCCTTTAAGTATAGGTGTTTGATTTACAACTTGTGCACCATTCTTTAATAAAATATCTATGGATTTAATAGTATAATGTGTAATTTCATTGGGATGGTTTATATGAAGCATAAAATATAATCTTTTTTCTGGAGTAGAATAATTTTGAATTAAACTATGTAAAGTTTCATCTTCAATAATTCTAAAAGGATAAAATGCAGGTAATTTTGTTCCTATTCTTATTATTTTAATATGATCTATATCTCTCAACTTTTTTATTATATCATTCAATTTTTTTGTAGATAATAAAAGCGGATCTCCGCCTGTCAATAAAACATTAGTAATTTCTTTATTTTCTTCTATATATCTTAAATCTGTAGTTATATCTCTCGTTACTTCATCACCTATATTTATGAATAATCTTTTTCTAAAACAAAATCTACAAAATCCACCACATAAATCGTTTATAAGCAATAAAACAGTATCTTTATATTTATGCTGCAATCCTTTGGATATAGTATAAGAATATTCTTTTGAAGCATCTTCAATACCCCATTCATCTAATTCTGAATACTGTGGAATAATAATCTTTCTTATTGGATCATTTTCATCTTTCCAGTCTATAAGTGATAAATAATATTCATTAGATCTAAATTTGTATTTTTTTGATACCTCTTTTAATTTTTCTAATTTCTCTTTAGATATATACTTCATATTATCAAGTTTATGTATATAATTTACTTTCAAAAAAATCCCCCCTTAATTAGTAAAAGAAAATAATCAATCTAAATATTTAGATATTAGATCGATTACTTCTTCACTTAATTTTTTTAATAATATAGGATATACTGTTGAAAAAATAGAATATAATATTGAAGTTATATACATGAAGAATTCTGAATTAATTTTATTAGGAAGTTTTAGTCCAAAAAAATTAATCATCAATAGAAAACTAATAAAAGTTGTTAATATTATGATTATATTTTTCAGGATTTTTTTATTTACAGTTTTATAAATAAAAACTGGTAAAAATATTAATAATAAAATACCTATACTTTCAATGACAAAACCAGAAATAAATATTAAAAACAAAAAAACAAATGTATATATTAATGAATATCTTAAGCTTAAAAAGAATATCGGCATAGGCATGATAAAACTTATAATATTAGGAGCTATTTTTAAATATTTTAAAGATATAAATAATATATAAAAAAGCCCCGTTAATATAGATGTTTTTATAATTTCATTTTTTATTTTCATATCATATCAAAAGAAACTACAAATATCTCCACCCATACATTCACATAATGTATCGGCACATACCAAACCACCTAAACATTGTAAACATTCACCACAATCATTTCTTCTATAAGTATAGTATCCAGCCTTAAATTCATTAACTTTGCTTTTAAGCTCTTCATCTTTTTTATATTCATCATATAGGTCTTTAAATTGACCATTTAATATCTTGTTTTTCACATCTTTCATTATTTTCCCCTCCATTTAATATAGAAGTTATTTTATATCTATGATAATTGATAGAAAAACTTAAGAGTTTTTTAACTAAATGTTTATTATGTAAAGTGTATTTTTCATATTCTTCCATAATATCCATTGAACATAGATCATAAGTAAATAAAAGTCTTTCTTTATCATTAATTTCTAATTCTTGTAAATCTTTAATATCAAAAGAATTTGAAATAGCATTAAATTTTTTTCTTTTAATATCTTTAGAAAAATCATAAATTGAATCAACTATATAAATCAAAGTACCTATACTTACTGGTAATGTTGCATTTTGGGCATTAAAAAATTTCTTAAATAATAAGTTCATCAAAAGTTGTGTCGGTTTTGCATAACAGTCTATATCTAGTCTTGATTTTTCTATTTCATCTTGATATTCCATTAATTTTTCATATTCACATAAAAAATTATTATCATATTCATTTGAAAGTTTTTCTTTTATTTTTTTTAAAAATTTTAAAGAAATTGGATATCCTTCAAGTTTATAATCTATAAGTTTACCATATATAATTAACAGATTCAAATATGAATATTTGTCTAAAAATTCCATTTGATTTGGTCTATATCTCGTTCCAAATTTCATCCATGGACATTTGAATTCTTTTATATCTTTTGTTTCATTTTGCATAATAGAAAAAAGAACAACTTCTTTTATTATAGTTGGTCTATATAAATTACCAAAATTTGCCTTTAAATTATGACACATTCCACAATAATGATATAAATAATTTCTTCTTTCTTCTTCACTTGGCTTAAAATAAATAGAAATATATCCGTACATATTTACTCCCTAACTTGTATAACTTTTTGACTTTTAAAAGTTATGTTATTTATTGTAAAACTGAAATTAATATTATATCTTCCAATTTTATCTAAAGTTATTTTTTTTAATTTTTCAAGATCAAATATCTCTTTATTTCCATATCCAGCTATTCCAACTCTTATTATTTTATCATTTGAATAATTATATATTTCTTCTTCAGTATCAGAAAAAGATACATTAAATGCTATATTTTGAATTATAAATCCTTTATCTTCTGGAGATTTATTTTCAACATAACCTTTAAAATATAAATCTTGATTTTTTTCAAATGTACTCATTGTAAAATTATTAATTCCTAATAAATCAGTTTTTTCCTCAATTTTATCCATTATATACATATTAAAGTATATGGATTTTTTCAAGCTATTCAAATCTATTAAGACATTATAAATTCCTTTTTTAAATTTTTGAGAAAGTTCCATTTCAAATTTCTTATTCTGCATAACAGGAATATTTATGCTTCCTAAATTAAAATTATCTTCATAAATTTTATTGTCTTTTTCAAAAATACTAATCTTACCATCTAAAGTAGAATTTATTGTATCTTTAGTTATATTTTCTAACTCAAAGTTAATGATAGGTCTTTCAGATATCAAATAAAAATCTTCTTTAGTATAAGCATTCAAAGAAAAATCATGTCTATAATCAAAAAATCTTTTTAAAATTATTGAATTTTCATTATACTTAAAAGACGCCCTTATTTCATAAAGACCTTTATCAAGTTTTGAGATTTCTTTCTCTTTTGATAAATCAAATATGAGTCTCGTTTGAAAAGAATTTAAATCTGTTTCTATTTCTTGAGGATATAAGAATGAATATACAACTTTTGAAGTATCTTTTTTTATAATAAAAAAAGAAAAATCTTGTATTTTTACTTTTTTTGTATTATTTCCAGTATTTTGCATTTCCACTGTGACATTAATGTTGTCTGGATAATTAAAAATTTCATCATTTCTTAAATAAAATGATATTCCATCTATTACAACATTATATTCTAAATTAAATTTATTGAGTTTTGGCCCTATAAATATAAAAAATAATGTAGCTAAAGATAAAAATATCAATAATAAAAATGTTATTTTTTTTGTATTTTTATATTTGTTTTTTCTTTTTTTATTCTTTTCTTCATCAACTTTTTTCCATTCTTCTGGACTTTTTGAATAATAATTCATAAACCACCTCTAAAAATATAATAAACCCTTTTCTTTAAGATCTTTAAATTGTTCTTCTTTAGATATAAAATTAAAATTTTTTATTCTTTCGAAGTTTAAAGTATTATTTAATAAATATTTTTTTACATCATCATTTAATATTAAGCAATCAAAAATACTAAAAAATCCTTTTTTACCAGTATTCATACATTCTTTGCAACCTTTACCTTTACAATTTTTACAAATACCTGGTAATAATCTTTGATTGAGTATCATGTCTGTAAACTTTATTATTTCATTTTTAATACCCATAGAATAAAATCTATTTAAAACATTTTCAATACTATCAGAGTGTACAGTACTAAAAACATAATGACCCGTAGTTATTGTTTCAAATAAAAATTTTGCATATGATCTTTCTCTTATCTCACCAACAGAAATTAATTCTGGATCTTGTCTTAAAATATACTTTAAAATGTCAATACTTTCATTATTAAGTAAAGATATTTGAACTATCCCAGATATGATATATTCAATCGGATTATCAATAGTGTGTATTTTCATTTTATCTTTTAATTTATTCAAATAATAATTTAAAGTTGTTGTTTTTCCCGATCCTGTAGGACCAGAAAATATTATAAGTCCACTTTTATTATTTACATATTCTAATATCTTTTTTTCTATTTTTGTAGGAATATTTATATTTATTTTTTCAATATTTTTTAATTTTCTCATAACACAACTTATACCAAAAAAAGATTTCATAAATGAGACTCTATAGAAATTATCATTTAATTCGAAAGAACCATCTAAATTTTTAAAGTCTTTTATTATGTCTAATCCACAATTTATAAGTATTCTATTTAAAAGTCTATTATATTGATTTTTAAATATTTTTTCTATTTTTATGAGATCTCCATTATATCTAACACTTATATCAACAAAATCTTTATGAGGAGTAAAATGATAGTCTGTTATTCCATCATTATTCAACTCATAAAAAATTTTATTATATATATTATCATTATCTTCATTCTTTAAATTTTTAATGTTTATATTTTTATTCGCCCATAACATTTTCATTTAAAAACTTTTCAAGTTTTGACATTTCATCAGTAACTATCGTTTTTCCAAACTGTCTGTATAAAGCTGGTTGTTCATAAAGATCAAGATAATTGTCTTCTCCAGGTAATTTATCATATCCAGAGGCAACAACTGTAACTTTTATAACTTCTGGTGGCATTTCAACTATAGAAATTCCCATTTTGAGTTTAGCATCATCAATTGCATAAGATCTAAGAATTTCATTTATTATTCTAACATCTTCGGTTGTAGGATTCTTACCAGCTATGTTTACCAATGCAGCATTAGCATTTCTAACTTGATCTTCAAGTAATTTTGAATTCAATGCATTTTTTATAGCATCTTCAGCTCTTCTTTCACCTTTTGCCAAACCTATTCCAAGCATAGCTGAACCTTTTATTTTTAAAACAGATGCGACATCAGCAAAATCAAGATTTATCATTCCTGGTTTAGTTATCAAATCTGATATACCTGTTATAGCTTGGTATAAAATATCATCAGCTTTTTCAAAAGCTTTATCTATAGGTATATTTTCTCCATTATCTATTAATTTATCATTTGAAATTTTTATTAAACTATCAACAGAATGTTTTAAATTTTGTAAACCATTTAATGCCAATCTCTCTTTTGTAGATCCTTCAAAATGAAAAGGCATTGTAACTATGGCAACAGTTAAAATTCCCATATTAGTAGCAATATCAGAAATAACTGGTGCTGCACCAGTTCCAGTTCCACCGCCAAGTCCAGCCGTTATAAACAGTAGATCTGTTCCTTTAAGAATTTCTTTAATTTCATCAGTGCTTTCAATCGCAGAATCTCTCCCCACTGAAGGATCTCCACCAGCACCTAATCCTCTTGTCAATTCTTTTCCAAGTTGGATTTTAGACTCTGTTGGATTGGATTCTAAAACTTGGACATCTGTATTAGCTGCTATAAGTTCGACATCTTCAACACCTTTTGTCACCATTCTTTGTATTGCGTTATTTCCAGCTCCACCGACTCCAATAACTTTTATAGTATAATGAGATTTCTTAGAAAATATATTTTTAGTTTTATCATTATCATCAATTTCAAAAGGCATCATCTTCACCCCCGGTGAGTTTTTGCATGATCGATTTAAAAAAACCTTTTTTATTTTTTTCTTTTTTTTCTTTCTTATCTTGAGTTGGTTCAGCATTTTGATTAGTATTGTCAACCGATTCAATCATATCAAGTCTAAATCTTTCAACGATACCAAAAACTGGCAAAAATTCAGGATCATTTTTTAATTCATCGGGAACTTCATAAAACATGTTCAAAGTAAGATTTCCTTTTCTAAAATTACTTCCCATCAAATCTTTAATAGTCATATCAACATTTTTAAGATTAGAGCCTCCTCCAGTTATAACAATTCCTCCTTGAAGTGCTCCAACTTCTGATGTTTTTTCATATCCGATTTTTGAAAGTTCTCCATTAAGTCTACTTATTATTTCTCTTATTCTTGCAAATACTATTTTATTTAAAAGATTTTGTGAAACATATGAGTAACCACTACCAGATATCAATTCAAAGTCTATTTTTTTTATAGTTTTAGTATCTCTAAGACATACAGCTTCTTCAACTAAAAGTCTATGAGCTTCATCTTCCGAGGTTTTAAGGACATTACAAATATCTTTTAAAACATATTTCATACCATAAGAAAAAGCATAATACAATTTTGGTATACCATTTTTAAATATTACAATTCTACACATATGATAACCAAAATCTATAACAGTTACTCCTATATCTCTATCATTAGCATTTGTAACCGCATATGCCGCAGACAAAGCCGAATCATAAATTGGTATTTGTGAATCAACTATTATATTTTTAAATACATTTATTAATAGAGCAAATGAATTTTCAGGTACCCAAACAATATTTAATGAAGTACTTAATGATTCTTGAACAAAAAAAGATATAGGATTTCTAACGCTTTTATTATCCAGTATGAATTTCATAAATTTTGAATCAAGAATAATCTTAGATTCATCTGTATATTTTGATACTATATGATTTTTTATTTTTTTCAAGTCTGAATCTTTAATTTCTTTTTTCTGAGAATATTCTGCAGTATAATTTTCTTGATCTATATACAAATTGTTTGTAGAATATCCTATCGCAACTTCAACATTTTTAGTCTTTTTAGGCAATTCATTTTGAAAAGAGTTTATTATTGAAGTTATAGTTTGTCTTATCGCTTCAACATCTTGAATCTCTCCATTTATAATTCCATCAGATTTTATTTTTTTATAATTTAAAGGTTTAAATTTATCATTTTCATATTCAAAAAGAATACCTTTTGTATAATAACTACCTATATCTAAACCTATTAAATACTCTTTAGCCATGGTAACCCCCCTAATATTATCTATTCTTTAAACAACTCAGAGTTTATTAGAGTATAATTTCCTTTACTTAAATTCTCTAAAGTATTCTTTTCAAAATACTTTTTTAAATCTGCTTTTTCATAAAATTTTATACTAATCTTATTATAACAAATTATTTCTTTTTTTTGAAAATCTACTCTTATTATATCCTTTAGTATTAATATACTTTTAACAATTTCTAATTCTGAATCCTTATCATCGCTAAAGATTATTTCTAAAGCATCTGGATAATGAACATCGCTTATAGCAACTACATCGTCCATAAAATTATAATAATAAAACCTTTGATTATTCTTAACAGTATATATATAATCCTTTTTTAAAAAAATTCCTTCATTTTTATAAAAAGGTGCCCCCTTGGGAACAAGGGGGAATATTATTTTTATTATCGAAAGAATGTATATTACAGTTATAAGAACTATCAAGAAAAAAGGTTTCATTTAAATATCTAATTCCTTAATTTTATATGCATTTTCTTCTATAAAAGTTCTTCTTAAACTTGGATCATCTCCCATTAATATTTCAATAGCTTCATTAGCCATCATAAGATCTTCTATTTTAATTTTTAACATTTTTCTTTGCTCTCTATCCATAGTTGTATCCCATAATTGGTCTGGATTCATTTCACCAAGCCCTTTATATCTTTGTAATTTAAATTTTTTACCCAAATATTCTTTTTTCTTTTGTTCAAGCTCTTCATCTGTATATAAATAAAAAGACTCTTTACCAACTTCATATTTATAAAGAGGTGGTTGAGCTATATATACATGACCTTCTTCAATTAATTCTCTCATATATCTGTAAAAAAATGTCAATATTAAAGTTCTTATATGTGCACCATCTACATCGGCATCTGTCATTATTATTATCTTACCATATCTTAATTTTGATATATCAAATTCTTCCCCTATACCTGTACCTAGAGCAGTTGTAATATTCAATATTTGTTCATTTTTTAAAAGTTTTATCATATCTTTTTTTTCTGCATTTAATATTTTACCTCTTAAAGGCAAAATAGCCTGATAATTTCTATGTCTAGCTTGTTTAGCATTACCACCTGCTGAATCTCCTTCTACTATAAATATTTCAGATTCATTCAAATCTCTTGAAATACAATCAGCAAGTTTTCCAGGTAATGTTGAATTTTCAAATATTGATTTTCTCTTAACAGAATCTCTAGCTTTTTTTGCTGCAATTCTTCTTCTTTGAGCAACTTTAACTCTTTCAATTATAGCCTTAGTTTCTTTAATATGACTATCAAAATATATAGTCAAAAACTCATTCATTATATTATTAACAGATTCTCTGGCAAGTTTAGAACCCAATTTTCCTTTTGTCTGACCTTCAAAAATAGGATTAGCCATTTTAACATGTAAAATAGCAATCATACCCTCTCTTACATCTTCACCAGTAAAATTTTCATCTTTTTCTTTTAGTATATTATGTTTTTTAGCATATTCATTTATAAGTCTTGTAAGAGCTGTTTTAAAACCAACTTCATGTTCTCCACCATCTATAGTTCTTATATTATTAACAAAAGATATTATAGTGTTTTCATCTGAATTAGTATAACCAAGCTCAAGATCTAATTGAAGCTCTGGTTCACCTTTTTTATATAAATAAGATCCTGTTATAGATATGGAGTCTGTCAAAAGTTGTTTTTTTCTTTTTTTCATATAATAATCTAAGAATTGTTTAAGTCCACCACTAAAATGAAATTTTTCTTTTTTACCTTTT
The DNA here is from genome assembly GCF_030445905.1 of Oceanotoga sp. Lineage (NCBI taxonomy): Bacteria > Thermotogati > Thermotogota > Thermotogae > Petrotogales > Petrotogaceae > Oceanotoga > Oceanotoga sp. The sequence continues at coordinate 83,423 of NZ_JASUSU010000005.1, forward strand.
TTATTGTCCACAAAATTAATAACTAAATTGGGATTTAAAAAAGCTATTTCTTTAAGTCTATTTTCTATTGAAATTGATTCAACTGAAATATCTTCATCTTCAAATATTTCAGTATCTGGTTTAAATCTTATATATGTTCCAGACTTATCAGATTTATCAATTATCTTAACAGGTTCATCAGGTACCCCTCTCTGATATCTTTGATAATAAACATCTCCATCTTTAAAAACTTTCACTTCAAAAAATTCACTTAAAGCATTTACAACTGAAGCTCCAACTCCATGAAGACCTCCAGAAACTTTATATGCATTTTTATCAAACTTACCTCCTGCATGTAATACAGTCATAACTACTTCTAAAGTACTCTTTTTCTCAGTTGGATGCATATCAACTGGAATTCCCCTACCATTATCAAGTACTTCAACTGTATCATCAGCATTTAAAATAACACTGAGTTCGGTACAATAACCATTTATATGTTCATCGACTCCATTATCAACTATTTCATAAACCATATGATTTAATCCGGCTTTTGAAGTTGATCCAATATACATACCTGGTCTCATTCTTACAGGTTCAAGCCCTTTTAAAACTTTAATTTGATTACCTGTATAAGATTTCTCAATCATTGATACACCTCCGTATTACTTTTATTTCTTTGACTACTACTTCATTGAAATAAGAGTTTATCTTATCTATAACCTGTTTTCTCAAAAAAAGCATTTCCTGCATTACAATATTATCTTGGCAGGAAATAATCAGTATTTTATCTCTTGGGTAATACTCAACAGGCTCTGTATAAATATTGAGCTTATCAGTAAAAAGTTCATTCCAATTTTTCTTTATTATAGAAATATTATAAACTTTTTTTATTACATTATCTTTTTTTGACATTTTTTTTAAAATGTCTCCGATAAAATCCAATATTAAATACCCTCCCAATTGGTTGAGTCATTTAAAATAAATTCTTTCCAATTATCCATAAGAGTTTCCGTAACTAAACCAGGAGCTGCGAATGTAAAATCAGGAAAAATTCTTCTAACCGGTACAACTCCCATTGAAGTATGGCTTAAAAAGACTTCTTCTGCTGAAAGTAATTCCCATATTTCAACATTTTGTTTTTCTTCAACTTCCATTGAAAGATTATTAGCAAGACTTAAAACATTATCTCTTGTTATACCTGGTAAAACTCCTGAAGATATATGTGGAGTAATCAATACATTACCACTTACATAAAAAATATTTGAAAAAGTACATTCTGTAACATAACCATATTCATTTAATATAATTGATTCATAATAATAATCATATTTTTTATGTACATATTTTATAAAACCATTCAAAGGAGATTTCACATAATATGGGATAACTGGATTAAATGGTTTACGTTCTCTGGCAATATTTATAACTATTCCATCTTCAAATACTTGATTATCTTCTATCAATTCTTCAACAAAAAAATAAAATGTTTTATTCTTAGTTGTTTCAGGAGTAATATACATTCTAAATCTAAACTCTTCAAAATTATGTATAGTTAAAGCTTGATTAGTAACTTCAAGTAATTTATCAAATGAAGGCATATCAAGACCCATAAAGTCTGCTGATTTTTTCATTCGTTTATAATGTTTTTTTAATGCAAATGGAATCTTTTTATAAGTTCTAAAAACTTCATATACAGTATAACCACTCATAAACCCCATATCATCTGCGTTTATCAACGGATACTCTACCCATTCTTTACCATTATAAAACATAAGAACTCACTCCTTCATCTGAAATATCTTGTATTTTAACCCTGTAAAATTTATTTTTTACAGGATTTATATTTTTAAAATCACATTTATGATGAATATAATATTCATCATACCCATAAATATAGTTATCATCAATTTTTTCAGAAAGAATAGTAACTTCTTTTCCAATAAGTTCTTTTCTATAATCTTCTGATATATTTTTACTATTCAAATTAAGAGTTTCAATTCTATCTTTTTTTATATTACCAAGTACCTGATTTTCCATTTTAGATGCTTTAGTACCTGGTCTCGCCGAAAATCTAAAACCATGAACTTTTAAAATTTTCATGTCTTTTATGGAATTTAAAAGTTCTTGAAAATCTTCATCTTCCTCATATGGAAATCCAACAATTATATCGCTTGTAATAGAAAAAAACTTATCTCTTTCTCTAAATAATTTAATAGCCTCAATTATTTTATTTTTATCATACTTTCTTCCCATAAGATTTAATATTTTATTGGAGAAGTGTTGTATTGAGAGATGTACATGTTTTTCAAATATTTTAGAATTAAAAATAATTTCAACCATTTTTTTATCTACATATTCTGGATACATAGAAGTTAATCTTATTCTAATATCATCTTCACCAAAATTTTCTTCTATCTTTTCTAAAAGTTCTGTTAAAGTTTCTGAATTGTCAAATCCAAATTGGTTTAAATTTATTCCGGTAAGAACTAATTCTTTATATCCAAGATCTATATAATTTGATATGGCTTTTAAAACTTTATTTATAGGAAGTGATCTTATCGAAGTTCCACGAGAAAATATTATTCTGCAATAAGAACATGCATTCAAACAACCTTCTTCAATGGGTATAAATATCCTTGTTCTATCATCAAAAGATTTTTCAGGAGTTATTATCTTATCTTGATTTTTTAACCAATAAGATTTATTTAGAATAACTCCTGAATCATTTATATATTTATCTATAAATTTTTTTTCAAGATTTCCTAAAACAAGATCTGCTCCTATATCTTTAAGTTTTTCTGCATCGGTATGAACATAACAACCCACTGCAATAACTTTAACATCATTATTTTTTCTTTTAATTCTTCTTATTAGTTGTCTTATTTTCCTTTCTGCCTCAGAAGTAACTGTACATGTATTAATAACATAAATATCATTTTTCCCATTTTTTTCATCAAAAGTTATATTATAGCCTATACAGTTCAACTTATCCGCCATAGCTTGCGTTTCAGCTTGATTAAGTTTACAACCAAAAGTAATCATAGAAACATTTTTACTCATCTTCTTCGCCAATCTCTCCTCTTGCTGCTTTACTCAAAAGACCTATTCTTCTTATAATACCTACAAGTTTATCATCATGATCAACAACAGGAATTATTTTTAATTTATTTTTTATTATTACATCGGCAACATGTAAAACAGTATCATCAATATATACTTTAAATGGTTTATCACTCATAAAATCAGATACTGGTTTATCAAGTATTTTGGATAATCCTTTAAAAAATTGATGACTATCAGGTATAAATGCTGAGCTTTCCATTAAACTCAAATATCCCGGTAAAGAAGCACTTATAACTCCACTTTCACTTAAATATCCTACTAATTTAAAATCTCCATTTATAACAGGCAATGCAGATAATCCATGTCTCTGACAAATTTTTATAAATCTTTCTATATTTTCATCTTCCATAATCGAAGTTAAATCTCTTTGCATTATATCTTTAGCTTTCATTCAGAACACCTCTATCCAATTCTCTCAATTGAAAATTTTGTCTTAGATCTCTCAATTTCTTCTTCAGTTCCAAGAATTTTTGCTATATAATTAGTTGAAGACATTGCAGCAGCCATACCATATTTTGCCGCTTCAAGATAATCAAACCCATTATTAATTATATAATAGACTATTCCAGACATAAAAGCATCACCTGTTCCAAAAAGATGTGATCTATCTATATCTTCTGTTGCAGTAAAAAGCCAAGCTCCATCTTCAGTCACAACTATATCACCAACAACATGATAACTCATAACTACCAACCTTGCTCCCGCTTTTATTATTTCTTTTCCAGTTTTTATATAATCTTCAGGAGTTTCAAGATTATTACCCAAAATTCTGCTACTCTTTCTCAAATCTGGTCTAACTATCATAGGACAATTTTCTCTTATAGCTTCATCAAAATGAGGTCCAACTGCTTCCATATAAGTTGTTTTACCTTGTTTTTTAGCATAAGAAAAAAGTTCTGAATAAAAAGATATAGGTATACCAGGCGGAATACTTCCAGAAATTAAAACATGATCAACAAGATTCAAAGCACTTTTATATCTTTTCAAAAAATGTTTTAAATCTTCATCATGAATAAATGGACCCATAGAATTTATTTCTGAAATTTTATTTTGAACAGGATCTATAATTTCTATATTCTCTCTTGTTTCTTCAGTACAATAAATAAAATTAGTCGTAATATTTTTTATATTGGACATTTTTGTTTGAATAACATTTCCTATATAACCTCCAAGAAACCCCATATTTATAGAGGTTACACCCAAATCTGAAGTCATGAGAGAAACATTAATTCCTTTTCCTCCAGGCTCCATATTAGAATTAGATGGATTATTTATTCTAAAGAGATTTCCACTTTCAAAATTTTCAATCACAAATTCTCTATCCAGAGATGGGTTAAGTGTTACACTAAGCAAATTATATTCCATTATCTTGCCCCCTAAATTAGTATCTGTTTAAATTATACCATATATTGATTATTTTAATGTATAAAATTTGTGTACCTAATTTAATAAAAAAAGACATCCTCAATTTATATCAAAGGATGTCTTCATATCATAAATATTATCAAGCTTTTTTATCAAGAGCTAGTTTTTCTTCATTATTTTCATATCTTCTCATTCTTGTTTCATAATTATATATACCTCTCTTAGAAGGCCATTTTTCAGCATATCCTTCTTCATACCATAATTTATCTGCATAGACTTTCCAATCTGCAGCTAATTGATCTAATTCAGGAGCTAACTCATTTATAATTCTTTCACTTCCTGGATGCTGTGGTATCGCATTAAATTTCTTAACCATAGCTCTATAAACCTTTGGATTATCTATAATTGGACAAGGTCTAAATAAGTTTTCAGAATAAGGTATTGTTCTCTTATAAGCTTCAAAGAATGGTGAACTTAAAATCTCTACTATCGATTTTTCTCTTATATTATCAACTGCAAATTGCTGGAATATACATGGTTCTGCATATCCTTTTGCATTTATATGCAAATATTTTGATCCCGCAGCAAGACAACCGTGAGATAAGAATCCATGATTCCAAAAATCAGCAACAAATGAGAATTTTCCACCTAATCTAAGTTCTTCAGTTTTTCTAAACCTTTCTAATCTTTGTTCTGCAGTTGGAACTAATTCCATGGTTGCATCGGCACCAACTGGCATGAATTGAAATACCCAAGCATAAGAAACTCCACTTTCTTTAAGGTAATCCCAGAAGGTATCATCCATAATCATTTCATGGTTCTTTCTTGTAGCTGTTATTGAAGAACCAAAAATAACGCCATTTTCTCTCATTAATTTCCAAGCATTTTGAACTTGCTTATAAATACCTTTACCTCTTCTCCAATCTGTCATAGCTTCATCGCCTTCTACAGAAATAGCAAAAGTAGCATTACCAAGCTCTGCAAGTCTCTTAGCAGAATCTTCATTTATCATTGTAGCATTTGTATAAACCATAAAATATGAATCTTGGAATTCCTCCAAAATATCATAAAAATAAGGATAAACAAAAGGTTCTCCACCAGTTATTATGAAGAAATATATTCCTAAATCATTAAATTGTCTTATTACACTGAATACTTCTTCTTTAGATAATTGATATTTATGACCATAAAGAGCTGCATAACATCCAACACATCTCAAATTACATGCATAAGTAGGAGAAATTATAGCAAGTTTAGGTAAAACTATTTTTAATTCATGCATTTTTTCTTGTCTAACTTTTTCACCAACTGCAAATTCATTAATTATCAAATTATTAATAACTTTTTCAACCACTTTAGGATTTGATCTATTAAATAATTCTACCCAATTAACAAGCATTGGATCATGTCTATCTGCACCTTCAGCTAAATGTCTTAATCCAGATTTAGCTGGTTCTTTAGCTAACTTCGTTAAAGTCCATAAAAGCTTTGCAAACTGATCAATATCTGCTTTTCTTACAACATTTGAAACCAGTTTGGCAGCTTGTTTCATCATCATAGATTTCATTGAATCCATAATTCCCATAAAAACACCTCCACCCAATATTTATACACTTAATTTTATTAAAATATCTTTAAATTCTTCTTTAAATTTTTCTTGTGGTACATTAACTCCAACAGCTTTATACATAGTAAGACCATCGAACATGGCATGAATCATCAAAGCTTTTGTTTTTGAATTAACTATCCCTTCAAGTTTTGAAAGCATTTTATTATAATAATTAGAAAAAATTTCAGTTAATTGTTTTATCATTTCATTATCATGATACGAATTAATTAGTATTTCAAAGAGTCTCATTAGTTCATCAGAAGCAAATTCAGAATGTAATGAAAAATACATCTCAGAAATAAGTTCTGCTTTATCTTCAAGTGTGTTTTTTTCTTCATATAGCTTTGATTCAACAGTATTTTCAAATTTTTTTACTAAATCTCCAAAAGCAAAAATTATAAGAGAATTTTTGTTCTTGAAATAATTATAAAGAGAACCTTTAGATAAAGCAGCTTTTTTAGCAACATCATCCATTGTGAAATTATTAAGACCTTTTTCTACAATAACTTCCAATGCAGTTTCTGCTATAAACTGTTTTTTTTCAAATTTAGTAATTTTTTTTGATGTTGTACTCAAAGCTTTTTTCACCTCTTTTATTTTCTGACTGAACGGTCAGTCATAATAATTATGACACCAGACAAAAAAATAGTCAAATACGACAATTTAACTCTAATTTTAAAGAGTTTATTTCTATTTTTCCAAAAGCCTTAATTATAGCTAAAGAAAACTATAAAAAACAGAAAACGTACAAAAGTTTAGTTGTAATATAAAAGTATTTAATTAGTTTCATTAAAGAAACTATTGTTATCATTTTTTTACTTTATAAAAAAATTAAAATTAAAATTCCATAAACACCTTCACAAATATAACTATGATATAATTATTATGAATTATATTATTGGAGGTTAAAACATTGTATTCTATTATGGTAAGAATAAATGAAATAGCTTTAAAAAATCGTAATAAAGGTATTTTTATGAATATTTTAAAAAACAATATTGAAAAAAAAGTTGGAAAAGATTTTATTTTTGAAAGGAATAATAATCGTATATATTTACATCCAAAAAACGATGGAATTATATTTGAAAATTATTTAGAATCTTTAAATGAAGTTTTTGGAATATATTCTGTATCTAAAGTTCATAGATGCAATAATAATTATGATGAAATATTAGAAAATGTTTCAAAAGAATTAAATTTTATTTTAAAAAATTCAGATATAAAAACTTTTAAAATAGAAACTAAAAGGATAGATAAAAATTTTAAAATAGAAAGTATAGATATGTCTAAAAAAATAGGTGAAGATATTTTAAAATCTTATTCTTTAGACGTGGATGTACACAATCCAGATGTAAAAGTTTTTGTCGAAATAAGGTGTGAAGGAACATATATTTATGCTAATAATTACAAATTGAATAGCGGATTACCAGTAGGTTCATCTTCAAAAGGATCTTTATTATTATCAGGTGGTATAGATAGTCCTGTTGCTGGCACTATGATGTTAAAACGAGGAATGTCTTTAAATTGTATAAATTTTATGAGTCCACCTTATACAGGACCAAAATCAACAGAAAAAATTATAAAACTTGCTCAAAGATTGAGTTTATACAATATCAATCCTTTAGATCTATATATGATTCCTTTAACAAAAATACAACTGTTATTCAAAGATAAAAAATATTCAAAATTTTCCATAATCTTACAAAGAAGATCTATGATGAGAATTGCAAATAAAATATCGGATCTATCTGAAACTAAGGTTATTATAACAGGTGAAAGTCTTGGACAAGTTGCATCTCAAACAGTAGAAAACTTGAATAGCATAGACAAAGAATCAAAAAAACTTATATTAAGACCATTAATAGGTTTTGATAAAGAAGAAACAATAAAATTATCTAAAGCTTTTAATTATTATGATATTTCCACATTACCTTATGAAGATAGTTGTACAGTTTTTTTACCCGATAGGCCTGCAACAAAATCTAAATTTGAAGTTTTAAAAAACATTGAATCAGAAATTTATGAATTAAATGAATTAGAAGATGAAGTTATAAATTTATCAAAAAAATTGAGAATAATCAATACAAAAGTAATTGAATTAGAAAAAATCGAAAAAATAAAAGGAGGACTCTTATGAAAAGATTCTTCAACAATATAGCTGATTTTATTTTTGGTATATGGTATTATATAGGATTATTTGGAATAATATATATTTATGGTAGCTGTGTGCTAATAAAAGCATATTTTATGAGAAAATCAAAGGGAGATGAAATAACAGATAAATATATAAGAAAAGTGGTTGGTAAATTTGGTAGAGGTACTTATAATGTAATAAGGACTCCTGTAGAGATTATTAATAAAGAAAAAATACCACAAAATGATAATTATGTAATTGTATCAAATCATCAAAGTTATTTTGATATTCCTTTAATACTTGGATTTGTATATGCCTCTGGGTTTCTTGCTAAAAAAGAACTTGGAAATTTTCCAGTTGTTGGAAAATTTATGAAAGATCTTGGATCTATTTTAATAGATAGAAATGATCCAAAAAGTGGTGCAGCTTCATTAAGAAAATTTGCTAAAAGTGTGAAATCAGGAAAAATAATAACCATTTTTCCTGAAGGAACGAGATCTTTAGATGGTAAAGTAGATGAATTTAAAAAAGGAACTTTAATGGTTCCTTATAGATATAAAGCTAATATTTTGCCAGTAACCATAAATGGAACACTCGATATAAGTAAAAGAGGTACTTATATCTTTAAAAGATCTAAAAATGTTAGCATAAAAATACATGATATTGTTAATCCAGAAAATTTTGCTTCTGAAGGAGAATTAAGAGAACATCTTAGATCCATAATATCAAATGATATAAAAATTTAAATTATAATATTTAGGGGGCTTTACAATGAATTTATTTGATTACAAAAATTATTTTGAAAATGAATTATTAAATTTTGTAAAACTCGAAATTTCTAATGAAGACATAAAAAAATCATTATTATATTCATTATCTTCTGGTGGAAAAAGATTGAGACCATGGTTTATAAATTCAATATCCAATGAAATAAATGTTAAAGATACATTATTATGTGAAATAGCTATAGAAATACTTCATACAACATCTTTAATACATGATGATCTTCCAGCAATAGACAATTCTAAACTTAGGCGTGGTAGAGAAACTAACCATATAAAATTCGGAGAATATAATTCTATTTTAACTGGAGACTATGGTTTTGTATTTCCTTCAAAAATATTAAAAAAACTACCTTATGGAAATAATATAAAATTAAACACAATAAACGCCTATTTAAATAGTACTTTAAGATTAATTGAAGGTGAAACAGAAGATGTAATTTTTGAAAAAAAAGGAATTAACCCAGCCTACAAAGAAATAATTAACATGTATAAGAAAAAAACAGGGGAATTATTTGGATTATCTTTTAGTATACCTTTTATATTAAAAGGCGATGAAGATAAATCAAAAATATTTTATGAAAATGGTATTAAATTTGGTATTTCTTTTCAAATATATGATGATTTAAAAGATATTTTATATGATTCTAAAGAATTAGGAAAAGATGTTGGAAAAGATGAAAATAAAAAAACATTGATTTCTAAAATTGGATTGGAAGAAGCTAAAAAATTTGCTGATGAAAATCTTCAAAATACTTTAAATTCTTTTAAATCAGAAAATTTACACCATACTCTAAAAAATATAATAGAATTAAAAAACATTATAGAAAAAAGATAGGTGATATTATATGGCTGGGGAAAAAAAAGAAAAAGAAATAAAAGAAAACAAAAAGAAATTAAAGTTGAACTTTGATATAAAAAAATTAATAAATTTTCAAAAGCTAAAATTGAATCTAAAAAGGTTAAGATATAACAAAAAAGTTTTTATGATAATTATAATAAGTCTAATAATTATCATAGGTGTTATAAGTTTTTTTATATTTATAAACTCAAATCAAAATTCTAAAGTTACTAAAATGATAAAATCCAAAGAATTAAGTGTTATAGTTCCTCAGGATGCTTTTAATTCTGAAAAAAAATTTATAATTGAAGAAATACCTGAAAATTCTATAGAATATCAAAATTTAGTATCTTTAGGTAATTTTTATGGAAAAATTTATAATGTAAAACCAGAAGACGGCAAAGAAGAATCTTCTCTTATACCTCTGAAAGTAAGATATAAAATACCTCCAAATTTATATTTTGGAGATAATTTTATTAATTTTACTTTAGGATATTCATCAGATGGAGAACCTCCTATAGTATCAGAATTTTCTGGTGCAAGAGTGATAAAAGAAAACAATACATATTATTTAGAAGCCGAAACTTTTCATTTATCTAAAATTGGTCTTATAGTAAAATCACCTCAAGAATCAGATTATGGAATGAAAACATTGATCGAAAAACCAGTGAGTATAGAACCTGATATTTTATTAATACCAGGTACAGATCTTAATTTCACGGGATATCTTTCTAATACTTCAACTTCTGAAAATCCATACGGAAACAATTTCTGGAGTGTTTTATTTCCAAAAAGGAGTATTTGGGAATACAAGTACCCTATGATAGACACAAAAAGTAAAGTATATTATGATTCTTATCTTGGATATTTAATAAGAACTGGTTCAAAAAGTTTTATAGAATTTGAAGCTAAGAGACTTGCACAACAATTAAAAAGATTTCCAAATAAAGAATTTGATATAGTAGCTCATGGAATAGGTGGACTAATAGCTAGATATGCTATCGAATCAGATAAAGAAATTAATAATGTTAAAAATATAGTTTTAATATCAACACCTAATAAGGGAACTAATTTAGTCAATCCAATTTTTTATAATTTATTTTACGGTAAAAATAGCAAATTATTATCAAATGCATTTAATATTTCTGAACAAACTGCAATAAACATATCTTATAATACAAATTTCTTTTTAGAACAAATAAATTCATATTATGAAGATATTATGCCAAATTCTAAATTTTTAAATCAATTAAATTCATATGGGAAAAATGAAAATACGAGATATCTCGCAATAGCTGGAAATAACCCAAAAATGTCTAAAGAACTTTCAAATTCTTCTATTTCAAAAATTTATCCTGAATTTTTGAATTCTAAAGGCGACGGTGTTGTTTCAGTAGAAAGTGCTTTACTTGAAAATGCTGATAAAAATCTTTTATATTCAAAAAATTTTTATGAAATGTATTCAAATCCAGATGTATTAGATAGTATTAAAAGATTTTTGAATGAATCGGTAGAAAAAATTGAAATAAAAGATTTTCAAGATGATGATTTTATAGAAACTTATACTGAAAAAGAGGCTAAAGAAAAGATCATAGAAGAAAATTATAGATATTTCAAACTTCCAGAACAGTATAATGAAGAAAACATATTAACTAATTTAAATACTTTAAGTAAAATTAATACTTCAAATTCTATCTTAAGAAAAATCGGGAATAAAATCCTTATAGAAACTGAACAGGGTATTTATTCAATTTATGGAGAAAAGATTTTTGATTCTATTATCAAAGGTGGAGTTGTATACAACAATAGATATTATGTATCTACAGATACAGGGATATATGTTAGTGATGATCAAAATGATTTATTTCTAAAAATATCTGATGAAACGAAAAATGCAGATGAAATTTATTATATACCAGATAAAGGACTTTTATATATCGTTAATTCTTCCGATAAATCGTCTGTATACTTTAAAAATCAATTAATAGATAACTCATCTAAATTAACAAAATTTAAAATATTAAATGATGATATATATTTAATATTTAATGATAAAATTTCTAAAATTGAAAATGATAGAATTGTTGATATAATAAACGAAAAATATTTAAAAGAAAATTTGAAAATTGATTTTGATAGTATAATTGATTTTGAAAAGAATAATGATTTATACTTTATTTTGACTTCTGATTATAAACTTTTAATGTTTGACCTAATAAATCTAAAAGGAGAAGTAATCGGCGATCAAGATATTGGAAAAGTAAAATTATTAAAAAAAGATAATAGACTATTTATAATAGGTTCTGATACTCTAACTTATATAGATTTAACTAATAGAATATTTAAAGGTAATTATCAAAGATTAAATTCAGATATACATGATATAATGTTTATTGATAATGATGTTTATCTATTAAATAATGATATAAGGGGTTATGAAATATGGCTTGGAAAAATAAAATAATAATTATACTCATATTAATAATAAGCATAACCTCCATAGCCTCAAATTATGAAAGTGCTTATACATTTTATTTATCTGGATTAAAAGCTTTTAGATCTGGAGATTATGAAGTTGCTGAAACATTTTTAATGAAATCACTGGAAAGTTCAGCCAAGATAGAAGCTGATATACCTGAAATAAAACTTTATCTTGGATTGTCAGCATTTCATAATCAAAAATATGATTTAGCTGAACAATTGTTAAAATTATTTCCAGAAAATTCTCTTGCAAAAGAAGCTTTAAATTCAATAAAAAATAATAATTTAACTCAAGAATTAAATTTTGATGAATATAAAATAACCCAAGACTCAAGCCCAATTGAAGAAGAAACTAAATCTAATAACACAGGAACTTTCATAATCATAACTGTAATAATATTTATTGTATCAGCCTTGATAAGTATAATGATGATATTTATATTAAGAAAAACAATGACTATAAAACCTAAAAAATCTGATATTACGGTTGAAGAAATTGCTGAAAAACAAATAGAAGAAACCCCAAAAATAAACTTAGAAGAAGTTATGAATCTAAAACTGGATAATTTAGATACCATATGGCAAAAATCTTCCGCATTAAAAAAACTTTTAGGTGAAATTGATGATGATATTGAAAATAATGAAATAAACGAAGAGAGCGCTACACTTGAAGACAAAACAGATCAATTAAAAGATTTAATTGATGAATCTTTAAAAGAGGCAAATATAGATGAAATTGAAAGTCTTCTCAATAATTTAGAAGATGAATCATTTAATGAAAAAGATTCCGAAACAGATAATCAAGATACTGATGAAAAATTAATCGAATCAGAAAATAAAAATATTGATGAAAAATTGATTGAAACAGAAAATCAAAAAAATGATTTAAATATTGATTTTAAAGTAGAAGCAGAAGAAAATCAGAAATTATTAGATGAAATTGATTCAAATATAAAAGCAGATACTGATTTAAATAATAAATTCAAGTCGATAATGAAAGAAGATGAAATTGAATTAGTGCAAGAAGCTGAAACTGCTCTTGACTTAGAAAAATTGATACAAGATATAGAAGAATATAATAAAGAAAAAGGATCTAAAAAATATTCTCAAACCCAATTAGATAAAATTTTTAAAAACAATTTTTTTAAAGTAAATATAAAATAAAAAAGTCCCTTCTAAGTGAAGGGACTTTTTGGAGCGGATAATGGGACTCGAACCCACAACATCCAGCTTGGGAAGCTGGCGCTCTGCCATTGAACTATATCCGCTTACAAGATATAATTATAATACTAAAAAAAATAAAAATCAAGTGTTAAGGAGGGATATTTTGTGCACAAAGATAAATATTTTAAAATAATGTCTATAAGCACCCTAACTATTTTTATTGTTGCTTGTATTACATTATTACCACCGCGATTCAAGGGTAATATTTCTTATAATGATACTATTTTTACATTGGGTAGCATAAGCATAAAATGGTATGGTTTATTAATTTCTTCCTCTATTTTAATAGCTACTTTAATTGCTTTAAAACAATCCAGAAGAGAAAAAATACTTGAAGATGATTTGATAAATGCAATAATAATAGGAATAGTAGTATCTGTGATAAGTGCAAGATTATATTATGTATTATTTAATCTCGATTATTTTTCAAAAAACCCCTCAGAAATATTAAAAACATATCATGGTGGAATGGCCATACATGGAGCTATATTAGGTGCCATTTTATCAACTTATTTATATACTAAATTCAAAAAAAATTCTTCTATAAAATTTTTACAAGGAACAGATCTATTTACACATGTATTGCCTTTATCTCAAGCTATTGGAAGATGGGGAAACTTTTTTAATAATGAAGCTTATGGTACTCCAACAAATCTTCCATGGAAAATGTTTGTAGAACCTCAAAATAGAATGCCAGGTTATGAAAAATTTGAATTTTTTCATCCAACATTTTTATATGAATCTTTTTTTGATCTTATAATTTTCTTAATTCTTTTATATTATATTAGAAATAAAAGAGAGAAATTTGGTGAAGTAACAGCTCTTTATATGATGTTATATTCAATAATTAGAGGTAATATTGAACTTTTAAGAACGGATAGTCTATATATAGGAAATATAAAACAGAATGTATTAATAAGTATTGTACTTTTTATAATAGGTTTAATTTTATTTATAAATTTAAAGAAGAAAAGAAGTGTAAATATTGAAAAAAAATAAAATACTTAAATTAATAATAGTATTTTTAATTGTTTATCTATTATTAATTCCAGTAACTATAACTATTCAAAAAAATGATACAATAAAAATATATAGCACTGGCTTCACTAAAATATTTACTTTTGATTATGAAACAGAAAATTTCAAAGAAAAAAATTTTATTTTTTATACACAAGAAAAAATAAAACCAATTAATATAATAAACATTAAAAACTCTTTTTTAAGATTACAATATGGGGAAAAAATAATACAGAAACAAAAAAACATAAATTCAGCTTTATTCATATATAATTCAAAATATGATATAAAATCAAATAAAAATTTTTATACCAATAAAAAATGGATATATGATGAAATACCTCTGATTGAAAATTTTTATTCATATCTTCCTAAATTCAAAGATAATATTTATATATTATATCAACCATTCAAAAGATCTTTTAATATAATGCCAAATATATACATAGTAAATTCAAAGAAAGATATATATCATGAATTGACTCATTATTATTTTCCCGGAATTGTAAAAAAAAGTTCATTAAACGATGAATGGCCAGAAATTATTGCTGAATCTGTTTCGCTATTAAAATTAAAACAATTCGATGAAATGGCTTATAACAACGAAATAAATTTAAAAACATTAAATTTTTATGTTGAACCATATGGTAAAAAAACATTAAATTTTTTAGAACTTATGAATTATTCAAAAAATAAAACTTTTAATTTTTTAAATTACATATTAAATAATTATAATAAATTAAATGATGAAGAATTCTATCAAATAATTATTCGGGGTGATTTTTAATGCTTAATTTATTTCTTATATTATTCGGATTAATATTATTGGCAAAGGGTGCTGATGTATTAATCGAAGGAGCTTTAGGATTTTCAAAAAAACTGGGAGTTTCTGAACTTTTTACTGGTCTTACACTTGTAGCTTTTGGAACAAGTGCCCCTGAATTAGTGGTCGGTATAAGTGCATCTTTAAATAATTCTGGAATAGCTCTTGGTAATGTCTTAGGATCTAATGTATCCAATATAGCTTTAATACTTGGAATGGCAGTTTTAATAAAACCAGCTCCAATGGGAAAATCAACCATGAAATTTGAAATGCCTTTTTTAATAATAATTTCAACCGTAATTTTTTCTATGATAATTGAAGATTCAAGTGTTATAAGTAGATTTGATGGACTAATATTAATATCTTTTTTATTAATTTTTATTATTTATTTATATATGATGGCAAAAAATGATAAAGAAGTTCAAAATCAATTATTAGAAGATATAAAAGATGATGAAAATGATGAAATGGGATGGACAAAAATAATTTTATTAAGTTCAATAGGTATTATTATGTTGGCAATTGGTGGAGACTTAACTGTAAACAATTCCATAAAACTTGCAAGAATAATAGGAATATCAGAATCTTTAATTGGAGTAACAATAGTTGCAGTAGGAACATCTCTTCCAGAACTCGTAACGGCAATCGCAGCTTCAAAAAAAGGTTCTAATGACATCCTTTTAGGTAATATTATAGGATCAAATATATTTAACATATTAACAATAGTTGGAATTTCTTCTTTAATAAATGATATAAAACCTGATAGAGGATTGACTTTTGATGCTTTTTATTCATTAATACTTGCAATAATTTTATTGTTTGGTACTTTATTATCTAAAAAGAAAAAAGTAGGAAGACCTCTTGGATTTATTTTTATTTTAATGTATATTTTTTATATATATCAAAGTATAGTACTTGGATAAGGGGATGTAAAAATGAAAATTGAAAATATAGGTCATTCAGCATTTTATATTCAATCAATCAAAAATATAATAATAGATCCATTTATAACAGGAAATCCTCAGGCTAAAAAAAATAAAGATGATTTTGAAAAAATAGATTATATTTTAATTACACATGGACATGATGATCATATTGGAGATAGTATATATCTTGCAAAAAAAACAAATGCTAAAATAATATGTAATTTTGAGATTGCATTATATTTACAAAAAGTTGGATTGCAAAATATACATCCAATGCATATAGGTGGTAGTTATAAATTTGAATTTGGAAAGGTAAAAATGACTTCGGCTCTTCATGGTTCATCAATAATAGATGGAAATGAAATAATATATGCAGGAAACCCGTGTGGATATTTGATTGAAATAGAAAACAAAAAAATATATCATGCTGGTGATACAGGTTTAAGTATGGAAATGCATTTATTAAAAACAGAAAATATAGATATAGCTTTATTACCAATAGGTGGCAATTATGTTATGGATATAGATGATGCTATCAAAGCCGTAGAAATTATTAACCCAAAATTTGTAATTCCAATGCATTTTAATACTTGGGATATTATTAGGGCTGATAAAAATCTATTCAAAAGTAAAGTAGAGTCTCTTGGAAAAAAATTTTTGAATTTAAATCCGGGAGAAATATTAGACTTTTAAATAATTAATGAGGTGATTATTATGAAAAAAAACATAATATTATTATTTATTATTTTAATAAATATATTTACTTTTTCATATAAATACATATTCTTTTTTATTGGTGATGGAATGGGATTTAATCATATTTCTATATCTCAAACATATTTAGAAAAAAATAATGAAACAAATTTAAATTTATACAAATTAGAAAGTTTATCAACTTTAAAAACTAATTCTTTAAATACTGTAACAGATTCAGCAGCTGCAATAACTGCTATGATGTCATTTGAAAAAACCTATAATGAACAGATAAATATAGATAAAGAAGGAAAAAAAATTTCTCCAATAACCTATCATTTAAAAGATTCCGGATATAAAATAGGTATAATAACCAAATCTTCTATTACTGATGCAACACCTGCTGGATTATATGCAAGAACCTCTAATAGAAAAAATCATAAAGAAATAGCTGATCAACTTTTAAAAAGTAATATAGATCTCGCAATTGGTGGAGGAACTGCATTTTTTGATAATGACAAAATAAAAAATTCGAATTTCAGATATAATAACAGTTTAAAACAAATTCCTTCAGAAGAACAAGAATTAATACTAACTAATTATTCAAATGTTCCTTTTGCAATAGATTCAAAAACAAATTATTTGAAACCTGGATTAGAATACGCATTAAAAAAATTTTCAAATAATAATTTTTTTATACTCATCGAAGGTGCAAGAATAGATCATGCTTCACATGCACATGATATAAAAACAATGATATATGAAATGTTAGAACTAGACTCAACTTTAGAAACAGCTTTAAATTTTTATAATAAACATAAAAATGAAACTTTAATAATTTTTACTTCTGATCATGAAACTGGCGGATTATCTCTTGGTGATGGTTTTTTAAGTATTTCTAAAATTGAAGACCAAAAATTTTCTTATGAAAAAATTGCCAATACAATTAAAAATACAAATAATTATGATGATTTTGTAAAAGAAGTAAATATTAAAGGTTTAGAAAAAGAATATAATGAAACTAAAAATTCAAAAGATTATACTTACAATTCTCCATTGATAAGAAAATATCTTGATACTATGCAAAAAAAAGCTGGGTTCTCATGGTCAACATATGGTCATACTATGAGTAATGTTCCATTATTTTCAGAAGGGTTAAAATATCCTAATTTAGTAGATAATACAAAAATTTTCACTTTCATATTAAACAAATAAAAATATGAAATTTTTTTCATTAAATATAAATAAACTCTCTATATAAGGTTATATAACTTTAAAATCAATTATTTAAAGCTTTGAAAAATTTTTCTTTTCTTGTATAATGAAAATACAGAACACTCAAGATGGTTACCCTCCCTCCTGAAGTGTTTTGTCCCCGGAAAATTTTAGTGAATTCTATAATTCACTCATAAAGGCCTTTATAAGGCCTTTTTTTTATTGTTTTTTTAATAAAAATATGGTAATATTATTATGATAAAAAAATATAGTGACTTGAAAAATAGAGCAATAAAAAAGGGATATGAAATAAAAAACAAGTAAATGAAAAGCAACAAAAATAAAAACAAGTAAAAAAAGGAAT